>DASSXE010000094.1:0-2403 GCA_035704125.1 Arthrobacter sp. | reverse complement strand
GCACCAGGCCTTCAACTTCCCTTACTTGCACGCCGGCCTCGACCCGCACCGCATGCGCCACGTGGTCACGGAGTCCCTGCACGCCCTCGACGCCGTCGGCGCCCCCAGCACCTGGGTGTTGTCCAACCACGACGTCGTGCGGCACGCAACGCGTTTCGGCTACGACGGGCCGGCGCCGCGGGACGGCGACGGGATCGGCCCCGCTGATCCACAGCCCGACGCCGAACGCGGCCGCTCCCGGGCGGCTGC
This sequence comes from Arthrobacter sp., assembly GCA_035704125.1. Classification (GTDB taxonomy): domain Bacteria; phylum Actinomycetota; class Actinomycetes; order Actinomycetales; family Micrococcaceae; genus Arthrobacter. The sequence continues at coordinate 2,154 of DASSXE010000094.1, read as the reverse complement.
CGCCACCCTGTTCATGCTGGGCCTGCCGGGCGGCGCCTACCTTTACCAGGGCGAGGAACTGGGGCTGCCGGACGGTATCGACATCCCGGACCGTCAGCGCCAGGATCCCACCTTCGGCCGTACGGGCGGCGATCGACTGGGCCGCGACGGCTGCCGGGTGCCGCTGCCGTGGCGCGGCGGCGAGCTGCACAACGGGTTCGGCGCCGGCGCGGACCCCTGGCTGCCGCAGCCGGAGAGCTTCACTGCCCTGGCCCGCGACACTCAGGCCGCGTCGCCGTCGTCGCACCTTAGCCTCTATCGCAGCATGCTCACACTCCGGCGCGAACTGCGGCTGGGCGAGGGATCGCTTGCGTGGCTGGAGAACTGGTGCACGGACTCCTCGGTCGCGTACCTGAACGGAACCGTCGCGGTGGTGATGAATGTCGGCCACGGGCCGATCGATCTACCCGCCGGAACGGTACTCCTGCGCAGCTCGGGGCCGGACGGCTCAGACGCGCCCGAGCATCAGTTAAGCTCAGGTGAAACTGTTTGGCTGGAAATCTACATCGAGGACTCGGAGAGCTGAAAATGCCCGGCATCAAGGACGTCGCGGAACGGGCCGGCCTCTCCATCGCCACCGTTTCGCGCGCCTTGAGCGGCAAGGGCAACGTCTCCCCCCGCAGCCGGGAGCGCGCGCAGGCCGCCGCGGCGGAACTCGGGTTCGTCCTGTCCTACCACGCGTCCAGCCTCGCCTCGGGGCGCAACCACAACGTCGGCGTCGTGGTCCCCTCGGTCCACCGCTGGTTCTTCTCCTCCGTGGTGGAGGGAGTCTCGGCGACTCTGCTCGATGCCGGGTACGACCTCACGCTGTACAACGTCAGCGAGGGCGAGGAACGCCGGCACAGCGTGCTGAACGACTTCCTGCTGCGCAAACGGGTGGACGCCGTCATCGCCGTGTCGCTGGAGTTGAGCGAGGCCGAGATCCAGCAGCTGCTGGCCATCCACCGGCCGATCGTCGGCATCGGCGGCCCCCTGCCGGGCGCCTCCACCATCCGGATCAACGACTCGGGTCTCGCGGGGGCCGCGGCACGGCACCTGATCCAGCTGGGCCACAGCAGGATCGCGCACATGACCGGCGACGCCGCCTACGACAAGGACTTCCGGCTCCCAGGCACCCGCCAGGCGGGCTTCACGGCCGCCATGCGGGGAGCCGGCCTGGCCGTCCGTCCGGAGTGGCTGGTTTCGGCCGACTTCACCATCCAGGGCGCCTACGCCAGCGCCCGCCAGCTGCTGGGTGGCTCCCCCGAGCGCCCGACGGCGGTCTTCGCCGCTTCCGATGAGATGGCCATCGGGACCATCCTCGCCGCCCGGGACTTCGGGCTGCGTATCCCGGAGGATTTATCCGTCATCGGCATCGACGGCCACGAGCTCGGCGAGGTCTTCGGCCTGACCACGATCGACCAGGACCCGCGGGGGCAGGGTGCCATGGCGGTCCGGCGCCTGTTGGCAGGACTTGAGAGCGACGGCGGCGAGCCCGCCGCCGCGGACATGGAATATCCCACCCGGTTCGTGATCCGCTCCAGCACGGCCGTCCCGCCGGCAGAGACTGCACCGCTGCGCCGGGCCTGACCCTTCAGGAGGGCGCTTCGCGGGTTTTGGTCCCGGGGCGGCGTTCCCGCCCACTTACCCGGCCTGCGCCAGTCCAGCACCTGCGGTGCGGCGGCTGAATCAGCGGGCCGGTTGCCCTCTGGACGTTATCGCCCCGTGTAACTGGGGAGGAGGGACCTCAGCACCACGGGGTCAGGCCTCGGAACCGCCCATGAAGCGGACAAAACGCTGCAGCACACCGGGCCAGCCGGCTTCATAGTCAGCACGCGTGGCGGCCGGGTCCTGGGCACCCTCCCAGCCGCTGTGGACCAGCCGGACCTCGGTTCCGCCCTCGACCGCCCGGAATGCGACGCGGATCTCGGTGGACCACAAGGCCTGGGCGCCCGGGTGCCAGCTGGCGTGGAAGGAGAGCGGCGGCTGCCAGTCGTCGATAGAGCCCCAGATAGCGGTCCGGCCGTCATCCGCGGTTTCCAGGATGAGATTTTCCTCGAACTCTACGTAGGACCCCGCGCCATAGACGCTCTGGTCCTCCAAGGGCCACCACAGGTGGGTGTGCTCGGTAAATCC
>DASSXE010000103.1:0-13424 GCA_035704125.1 Arthrobacter sp. | reverse complement strand
GGACGGGGTGCCGGCCGAGGTCGCGGGCCGCGCGATGATCTGCAAGAAGCTCGACATGTTCCCGGTGGAATGCATCGCCCGCGGGTATCTGACCGGGTCCGGGCTGGTCGAATACCGGCAGTCCGGCACGGTCTGCAGCATTCCCCTGCCGTCCGGCCTGGTGGATGGCTCGCGGCTGGAGGAGGCCATCTTCACGCCGTCCGCCAAAGCCGAGGTGGGGGAGCACGACGAGAACATCACCTACGACGCCGTCGTGGAACTGGTGGGTGCCGGGACGGCGTCCCGGCTGCGCCACCTGACGCTGGAGATCTACACGAAGGCCGAGGAGATCGCCCGGGCCCGCGGCATCATCCTGGCCGACACGAAGGTGGAGTTCGGCGTCGATGCCGCGACCGGAGCCATCACCCTCGGCGACGAGGTCCTGACGCCGGACTCCTCCCGCTTCTGGGACGCTGCCACTTACGCACCCGGCAAGGCACAGCCGTCGTATGACAAGCAGTACGTCCGGGACTGGCTGACCTCGGCGGAGTCCGGGTGGGACAAGTCATCCGACGCCGCGCCCCCGGCGCTGCCGGCCGACGTCGTCGCCCGCACCCGCAGCCGCTACGTGGAAGCCTACGAACTGCTCACCGGACGAACCTTCGCCTGAGGACGGCTGCGCCGCCGGCTAGCTGCCGGCGGCCGCGGCCTCCGCGCGGCGCTGGGCCAGCCGGATTTCCAGCACGGCGTCAAGGGCCTGCTGGACCCGGTCGGAAGCCCCGGCCGCGCTGAAGTCCTTCTGCGCCTCGTCCAGGTAGACCAGGGCCTCGTCGGGTTCCCCTGCGGCCTTGAGGGCCTTGCCGAGCAGCAGCGCCACCTCGCCGGCGACGTGCTTGGCGAGCAGGTCCCGTTCCGCGTGGATCTCGCGCAGTTTCTGCACGGCAGCCACGATGTCCCCGGTGAGGTAGAGCCAGCGGGCGCGGATGAAGGCGACCTCGATCCGGTCCGTCTCGGTGCCGCCCACGATCGAGAGGGCCAGTTCGGCGCGTTCGATCGAGGAAAGCGTCTCCGGCTCGACGATGCCCGAGGACAGCCGCACGGCCGCGGACGCCTTGTTGAACCTGGCCCAGAGGTCGATGTCGCTGGCCGGCGACAGCAGTTTGGCGGCCTTCTCGTGGTGCTTGATGCCCTCGGCGTAGTCGTGCCGCATGAAGGCCACGTTTCCCACCACCCAGGCCACCTCGCCGGCCAGCTGCGGCAGCGACTGGCCTTCCATCTGCTCGTTCATGTCCTGGCAGTATTTCCACGCCTCATCCAGCCGGCCGCTTTCGGCCAGTGCTCCGATCAGGGCGCGGAGGGCGCCGATGATCAGGGTGGACCCCTGGGGCAGTTGGGCGCAGAGCCGCACCGCTTCCTGGGCGTGCTCGACGGCTACCGTCAACTGGCCCTGTCCGTGGCAGACCGCGGCGAGCATCTGCCGCGCCCGGACGCCAAGCCCGGCCGACTCGGCGGCCATGGGGTGGTCCAGCAGCCGCTGCACCAGGTCCTGGCACTCCTTGAGCTGGCCCTGCTTCATGAGGCACTCGGCCTGCATGTACGTCATGTTCCACCAGGCGCTGGTGTTCTTGGACTCCAGGGCGATCTGGGCGGCCGTGGCGGCGTGGCTCGCGGCCAGCGGGTAGTCGCGGAGGTCCCACGCCTGCCGGGCGTACAGGCCGGCGAGGACGTACTCGGCGTCGCTGACCGAGACCGGCTGGCTCCATGCCTCAAGGGCTTTGGGCGCGAGTTCCAGCCGGCGGGCCAGTTCCTCGATGACGTCCGCCGTTGGTTCGCGGCGGCCGGTTTCGAGCAGTGAGATATAGCTGGGGGAGTACAAATCCTTGCCCAGTTCGGCCTGCGTGAGCCCGCGCTCCAGCCGTTCCGCTCGGAGTTTTTCTCCGAATCCGTTGCCCACGGGTTCCTCCCTAATTCCGGACAGTCTTTGTACTAAATGCTTGACAGTCGCTGTGCAAGCAATTTTACAATGTATGTCAACAAGGGCTCGTGCTGGCTTTGTAACTATCCGACTCGTATTTCCGACTCGTATTGAGGAAACCACATGTTCAAGAAGATTGCTGCCTCTGTCGCTTTGGCCGGGGCGCTGGCGTTCTCTGCAGCGGCTCCCGCAGTGCTGTCCGTAAGTGCCATCGGTAACTGGCCGGATCCCATGGGTAACAGCTCCCAGGCGATCGGCAACTGGCCCGACCCGATGCGGACTGCCTCGGCGATTGGCAACTGGCCGGACCCGATGAGCTCCACCACCGGCATCGGCAACTGGCCCGACCCGATGTAACCCGACAACCTCAGCGAAGCCCCGGACGCCGAAAGGTGGCCGGGGCTTTCTGCTGCCCGCCGGCCCGGTGCGGGTGCTGGAGACACAAAAGAGGGCCCTCCAGCTGGAGGACCCTCTTGTGACTGGTCGGGATGACAGGATTTGAACCTGCGACCTCGTCGTCCCGAACGACGCGCGCTACCAAGCTGCGCCACATCCCGATCCGTTACTTCAAAAGCAACTTCACAAGAGTATCCGATTCCGGCCCCGGATGCGAAATCGGCGTCCGGGCTGCCCGGTTCAGACCAGGGAGTCTTTCCACGCCCCGTGCAGGGTGGCGAAGCGTCCGCCGCCGCCGATCAGCTCCGCTGGGGTGCCGTCCTCCACCACCCTGCCGTCGTGCACCACCAGCACGCGGTCCGCAGTCTCCACGGTGGAGAGCCGGTGGGCGATGATCAGCGCCGTGCGGCCGCGGTCGTCCGCCGCCTGCCGGCCGGTTCCGTCGCCGCCGGCCTCCCCGGTGCCGCGGAGCAGGCTGGCCAGGCCGGACTGGACCATCCGTTCGGACGGGATGTCCAGCGAGGACGTTGCCTCGTCCAGGATCAGCACCGCGGGGCGGGCCAGGAAGGCGCGGGCGAAGCTGATCAGCTGCCGCTGGCCGGCGGAGACGCGGCCGCCGCGCTTGTTGACGTCCGTGTCGTACCCGTCCGGGAGTTCGGCGATGAAGTCGTGGGCGCCGACGGCCCTGGCGGCCGCTTCGATCTCGGGCCGGGTCGCGTCGGGCCGGCCCAGGGCAATGTTGTCCGCCACGGAACCGCTGAAGAGGAAGGCTTCCTGGGTGACCATGACGACGTTCCGGCGCAGGTCCGTCGTCGTCAGCTGCCGGATATCCACGCCGTCGAGCGTCAGCGAACCGGACGAAACATCGTAGAAGCGCGCGATCAACTTGGCGAGGGTCGACTTGCCGGCACCGGTCTGCCCCACCAGGGCAACCGTCTGGCCGGCCGGGATATGCAGGTCCATGGTGGGGATGATGACCGGGCCGTCGCCGTAGCGGAATTCGACCTGGTTGAAGTCGATGCTGCCCCGGGCGCGGGGGAGTGCCACCGGATTCTGTGGCGGCCGGACCGTGGGCACCTCCTCCAGCAGCCCGGAGACCTTTTCCAGCGCCGCCTGGGCGCTCTGGAAGGAGTTGTAGAACATCGCCATCTGGTCCACCGGCTGGAAGAAGCGCTTGGTCGAGAGGATCAAGGCCAGCAGCACGCCGACGGCAAGCCCGCCGTCCAGGACCCGGAAGCCGCCGACCAGCAGGACCACCGCGACGCAGATGTTGCCGATCAGCACCAGGCCGGGCTGGAAGATGCCGTTGAGGTTGATCGAGCGGACGGTGACCAGGCGGTAATCCTCGGACAGCTCGGCGTAGCGCTGTGCGTTCTGCCGTTCCTTGCGGAAGGCCTTCACGGCGCGGATGCCGGTCATGGTCTCGACGAAGTGCACGATCAGCCGGGCGGAGACGACGCGGGATTCGCGGAAGGCGATCTGCGAGTGCTTCTGGTACCAGCGGGCCAGGAAGTACATGGGAACGCCGGCCGCGAGGACCAGCAGCCCGCTGCGCCAGTCGAGGGCGAAGATGGTGATGGCGGTGAAGATCATGAACAGCAGTCCGGAGGCCAGCGAGCTGACCCCGGAGTCCAGCAGTTCGCGCAGCGCCTCGAGGTCCGAGGTCTGCCGGGCGATGATGCGGCCCGAGGTGTACTTCTCGTGGAATTCCAGGCTCAGCCGCTGGGTCTGCCGGAAGACCCGGACGCGCAAGTCCAGCAGCATCGCCTGGCTCAGGCGCGCCGTGGAGGTTACGTACAGGGCGGTCAATCCCGCCGTCGCTACCGCCGCGGCCAGGTAGGCGGCCCCGGCGAGCACCAGCGGGAGGTTGTCGCCGGCGCGCAGGGCGGGCAGGGCGCGGTCGATGCCGAAGGCGATCAGCGCCGGGCCGGCCACGCGGGCGGCCTGGGACAGGACCACCGCGGCGATGGTCAGCCAGAAGCGCAGCCGGACCGGCCGGATCAGCGAGCCGAGCAGGGCCAGGGACCGCTGCCGGACGGCCCGGCTCTCGGCCTTGGAGAGGTGCGCGTTGTCTTCGTTGGCGGTGCCGAAGGTGGCGGAGCTCATGGCGATACCTCCTCGGCTTCGAGGGCTGACAGTTCGGAGTCCAGGTCCCGGGGTTCCGGGTCCAGGCTGGCGATGACGTAGCGGTAGTGGCTGTTCTCCGCGAGGAGTTCGGTGTGGGTGCCGACGGCCGTGATCCGGCCGTCCTCGAGCAGTGCCACCCGGTCGGCCAGGGCAACCGTGGAGGGCCGGTGCGCGACCACCAGGGTGGTGGTGTCCGCGAGGACCTCCCGCAGGCGTGTCTCCACGAGTTCCTCGGTGTTCACGTCCAGGGCGGAGAGCGGATCGTCCAGGACCAGCACGGCGGGGCGGGCGGCGATGGCGCGGGCCAGGGCGATGCGCTGGCGCTGGCCGCCGGACAGGCTGAGGCCCTCCTCGCCGATCAGCGTGTCGAGGCCCTCGGGCAGGGAGTAGGCGAAGTGCGCCTGGGCGGTATCGAGGGCCTCTTCCAGGATCTGCTCCCGGCGTTCCTCCGGTTCCTGTTCCGGCACGCCCAGCAGGACGTTGTCCCGGACCGAGTTGGAGAAGAGCGTGGTGTCCTCGAAGGCGACGGCGACGACGCTGCGGAGTTCTGCCACGCTGAAGTCGCGCAGGTCGACGCCGTCGATGGTCACCGAGCCTGCCGAGACGTCGAACAGGCGCGGCACCAGTTGCAGGAGGGCGCTCTTGCCGCTGCCGGTGATGCCGACCAGGGCCATGGTCTCGCCCGGCCGGATGTCCAGGCTGATGTCCTTGAGGATCGGCTTGTCCGGGGCGTCCTCGAAGGCGAAGGTGGCGTGGTGGAAGGCCAGGGCGCCCTTGAGTTCGGCGGGGCGGCGGGGCCGGTCCGGGCTGGTGATGGTGTTGACCGCGTCCATGACCTCGAAGTGCCGGTCGATGGCGGTCTTGGCGGTGAGCGCCATGGCCAGGAGCATCCCGCAGATTTCCACCGGCGCGGCGATGACGGCGGCGGTGGCGAAGAAGGCGACGAGGGCGCCGATGCTCAGCTCACCGTTGGCCGCAAGCATCACGCCGGCGACCAGCCCGCCGCCCAGGGCGAGTTCCGGGAGCAGGGTGACGACGAGGCTGAAGGCTGCCAGGTGCTTGGCCTTGTCGATCTCTGTCTGCCGCAGCTCCTCGGCCTGCTCATTGAAGTTCTCAAGGGCCTCGCGGCTGCGTCCGAAGGCCTTCAACACGCGGATGCCGTGCACCGACTCCTCCACGGTGGTGGCCAGGTCCCCGGCTTGGTCCTGGCTGCGGCGGGCCACCTTGGAGTAGCGCTTCCGGAACCGGAAACCGTAGATCATGATCGGCACGGCGGCGGCCAGGAAGATGAGCGCCAGCTGCCAGCTCATGGAGAACATGACGACGACGCCGATCACCACGGTCAGGGTGGTGACCACCAGCATGATCGCGCCGAAGGCCATCCAGCGCCGGAGGAAGTTCAGGTCCGTCATGGCCCGGGAGAGCAGCTGGCCGGAGCCCCAGCGGTCGTGGAAGGCGACCGTCAGGTCCTGCAGGTGGTCGTAGAGGGACACCCGCATCCGGGTTTCTACCGTGGTGGCGGGGTTGATGACGAACTGCCGGCGCAGTGCCACGAGGCCGGCCTCGGCGATGCCCAGCAGCAGGATCACGCCGGCGGAGATCCAGACGGCCTGGCCGCTGCCGCCCGGCTTGAGTGAGTCATTGATCAGCACCCGCAGGACCTGGGGGATGGCCAGGGCGACGACGCTGGCCAGCAGGGCACAGAGCAGGCCCATGACCAGGCGCGGCAGGATCGGCCGTACGTGGGGATAGAGGCGACTGATGGAGGAGAAAAACGGGGTCTGCGTGGCCATGCCTGCTTCTTAGCTGCGGCTGCGAACGGGTTTACGCAACCGAATGTAGTTTCCGGTAGCAACTACCCTAGGCCATGGCGTGACCGTCTTCACAGCATCTTCAGCCGAGGGCCGAACTGGCACAGTAATTATGTTCCGTAATGACCGGAACGGGAACGCTATGCGCCTGTTCAGGCCCTGGCGGTGAGGGTCAGCAGCACGGCCTCGGGCTTGCAGGCGATCCGGACCGGGGCGAAACGGGAGGTCCCGATGCCGCCGGAGACATTCACCGGCGTCGTCCGCCCGTTGCTTTCCCAGTCGTTCAGCCCCTTGGCGCGCCAGGTGGGCAGGTCGCAGTTGGCCACGAGCGCGCCGTAGCCGGGGACGCAGATCTGGCCGCCGTGGGTGTGGCCGGCAAGGATCAGGTCCGCGGCGTCCTCGGTGAAGTGGTCCAGCACTCGCTGGTACGGGGCGTGGGCGACAGCGACCCGCAGGTGCGGCCTGGCGTCCTGGCCCGTGGTGCCGCGGGGCCAGCCGGCGTATTTTTCCAAGCCGAGATGGGGATCGTCAACGCCGGAAAAATCGATCCGCAGGCCCTTGATGTTGAGTGACTGGCAGCGGTTGGTCAGGTCCACCCAGCCGCCCATCCCGAAGCCGGTCCGCAGCCTCGGCCAATCCAACGGCAGGGGAGCCTTGGGCTTTGACGAGGGGCCGGTGAAGTAGGACGCCGGGTTCTTGAACCGGGGCGCGTAGTAATCGTTGGAGCCGGGCACGAAGACACCCGGGAAGGCCATCAGCGGCTGCAGCGCCGCCAGGACCGGGTCCACGGCCTTGAGATGGCTGACGTTGTCGCCGGTGTTGACCACCAGGTCCGGCTCCAGCCCGGCCAGGGACGCGAGCCATTCGGCCTTCTTGCGCTGGCCCGGGATGAAGTGGATGTCGCTCAGGTGCAGCACGCGCAGCGGCCCGAACCCGGGCGGCAGGATCGCAAGCGATTCCTCCCGCAGGACGAACTGGTTCTTCTCCCACAGCCCATACCCCGTCGCGGCGGCACCGGCAGCGGCGCCGACGGCGGTGGTTACGGCAAGGCCGCGCCCGATGCTTCGGACGCGGCTGGCCAGGGTGGCGGCGGTTGTCACGGCTTGGTGTTGCCGTTGTTGCCGTTGCCCGGGTTAGCCGGGGCGCTCGGCGCGGCAGGGGCTGCCGGGGCCGGGCTGCTCGGCGCGGGAGCCGGTGCGGCCGGCGCCTGCGTGGCCTGGGTGTTCTGCCGCGTGTTGGGGACCGGGCTGGTCTGGTAGCCGTTGACCATGTTCGACGGCGGGGCCGGGAACGGGTTGGTGCCGTACGCCGGGGCGATCGCCGACATGAACTTGGAGAACTGCGGTCCGGCGAGCATGTAGCCGTCGATGCCCTGGTAGAACTGGCCGTTCACGGTGATGTTCTGGCCGGGACGCTGCTGGCTCCCCAGCGGGTCGCCGAACCAGGAGGCGGTGGCCAGGCCGGTGGTGTGGCCCACCACCCAGGTGGAGCCGTTGTTGTTCGAGGTACCGGTCTTGGCGCCGATCGGGAAGTCGGTACGGGTGGAGATCCGCGGGCGGATCAACGATCCTGAACCCTTGTTCAGCACTTCCTGCAGGGCGTAGTTCACGCCGCGGGCCACCTCGGGCTTGATGGCGTCCCGGCAGTTGGTCGCCTGCGCCGGCAGCTGTGCGCCGGTGGCATCGGTCACCGAGGTGATCGCGATCGGTTCACAGTACTTGCCGTCGTTGGCGAACGTCGCGAAGGCGCTGGCCATGGTCAACGGGGAGGTCTGGGTGGAACCAAGCAGGTTCGCGGTGGTGAACATGTCGATCTTCGGGTTCGCCTCCGTGATCTTGCCGTCCTTGTCCACGGAGGGAAGGCCCGAGTGCAGCCCCACCGCATCGGCGATCTTCTGGATGCCGCAGAAGTCCAGCTGGGCCGCGGAGGCAAACGTGACGGTGTTGATGGAGTTGTAGAGGCCCTCGAGCACCGTCAGCGGCCTGTACCACTGCGGCTCGGCGTTCTGCAGGTCATCTGCGGCGCCGAGGCCCTTCTCGGCGGTGTTGTAGGCGCCGGTGGTGACGCCGCAGGAGTTCCGCCACTTGAAGTTCAGGGGATACTTCCGAACGGAAGCATCCACAGTCTGGTTCATGGGCTTACCCTCGTTGAGCCATTCCGCGAAGGTGAAGGGCTTCATGGTCGAGCCTGGCTGGGCGCCACCCAGGCCGTTCAGGTCGTTGCCTTTGGGGTCGAACTTATCGACGTTGAAGTTCAGCTGCGTATCGAACTTGCCGTCCCCGGAGAGCCAGGACGTGTTCTGGGCCATGTCGATGATCTTGCCGGAACCGGGCTGGACCGAGACCAGGGAAGCGCCCCACTTGTCCGGGTTAGCCCCGGCGGTGGCGTCCACCTGCTCCTGCGCCACGGCCTGGGCCTTGGGGTCCAGGGTGGTCTTGATGGTCAGGCCGCCGCGGAAGATCTTTCGCTGCCGCGCGGCGTCGTCGGCGCCGTAGGCCGGGTCGTTCTGCAGCAGGTGCAGGACGTAATCGCAGAAGTACGGCGCCATGGCCGCGTTCTGGCAGCCCTGCTTGGCCTGCGTGACCTTGGTTTCCACCGGGGTGGCGACGGCGGCGTCGTAGTCCGCCTGCTTGATCTTGTTCTGCGTCAGCATCGCCTTGAGCACCAGGTCCCGGCGCACCTTGGCGTTGTCCGGGTGGGTGATCGGGTCATAGAAGGACGGGCTGTTGACCAGGCCGGCCAGGAGGGCGGCCTGAGGCAGCGTCAGGTCCTTGGCGGTGGTGCTGAAGAAGAATTTCGAGGCGGCTTCGATGCCGTAGGCGTCCCGGTTGAAGAACACGATGTTGAGGTAGCCCTCAAGGATCTGCTGCTTGGAGAACTTCTTCTCCAGGGCGATCGAGAGCTTCATCTCGCGAAGCTTGTCGCCGATGCTCTTGTTGACACCGTTGAGCAGGACCTGGTCGCTCTTGCCCTGCATCTCCAGGGAGGAGTTGATGACGTTGTTGACGTACTGCTGCGTGATGGTGGAGGCACCCTGCTTATTGCCGCGGGCGGTGGCGACCAGCGCGCGGAGAATGCCGGTGGTGTCCACACCGCCGTGCTCGTAGAAACGGCTGTCCTCAATCGAGACCACCGCGTCCTTTACGTACGGCGACATCTGGTCCAGCGAGACGCGCGTGCGGTTCTCGCGGTAGACACTGGCGATGACGCTGCCGTCCGAGGCCAGGATCGTCGTCGCCTGGCTCGGCGGATCGACCTGCAGCTCGGCCGGGAGGGTCTCAAAGAATTTGATCGATCCGCTGGCCGTGTTGCCGGAGAGCGCCGCGGCGGGAACAAGCAGCCCCGCTACGAGCACGCCACAAACAACGCTCACGCCAAGGAAGAGGATGATCTTTCCGAGGGTGGTGGCAGTGTCGAATAGGGGGTTCTTACCAGTCGCCATGTTTTCCACTTTACCGGCAAGGACTAGGCTTTACTTCATGACCAAATGGGAGTACGCCACGATTCCGCTCATTATCCACGCGACGAAGCAGATTCTTGATCAGTGGGGTGACGATGGCTGGGAGCTGGTGCAGGTGGTTCCGGGACCGGACGGAAACGGCCTCGTTGCATATCTGAAGCGGGAGAAGCAGTAGCGATGAGCACCCCCGAAGCGACGTCCACGGGAGCCGCCGAGGCCGCTCCGAAGGCTGCCGAAAACACCCCCGCTGCCGGGGGCAGCGACACGCCCACCGGCGCGTCGTCCGCCGTCGAACAGCGCCTCGCCGAACTGGGCCTGGTGCTGCCCGCGGTTGCCGCCCCGGTAGCCGCCTACGTCCCCGCCGTCATCTCCGGAAACCACGTCTACACCTCCGGGCAGCTGCCGTTCGTCGGCGGACGCCTGGAAGAGACCGGAAAGGTCTCCTCCGGAACCGAAGGCGCCTCGGACGAACCGACCGTCTCGCCGGAGGCCGCCAAGCGGTACGCGGAGATCTGCGCCGTCAATGCCCTGGCCGCGGTCAAGAGCGTGATCGGAGACCTTGACCGCATCACCCGGATCGTCAAGGTGGTGGGCTTCGTCTCGTCCGACCCGTCCTTCACCGGACAGCCCGGGGTCATCAACGGCGCCTCCGAACTCCTGGGCAAAGTCCTGGGCGACGCCGGCCAGCACGCCCGTTCCGCCGTCGGCGTCTCCGTCCTGCCGCTCGACTCCCCGGTGGAAGTCGAACTGATCGCTGAATTCGCCTAGAGGGCCGGTCGCTTCCTTTGCCGCACTTAGCACGACGCCTGTTCGACCTTCCCCCGGACCTTGAGGGGGCGGCCCGCAGCTGGATGGAACACGGAGCACGCACTCCGCGGGCTCCCCGCTACGCCTCCTCCGTGGTCCTGTTGCGGGATTCGCCCACCGGGCTGGAGACCTGGCTCGGTTACCGGCCGGGTTCCTCACCGCTGGGGGTGCTCGCCTTCCCGGGCGGCTCGCTGGAGACCTCCGACGACGACGCCGTCGGCTGGCTCGGGCCGCCGCCGACGTACTGGGCCGAACGGATGGGGACGGCCGACGTCGGCCTGGCCCGCCGGCACGTCGTGGGCGCGATCCGCGAACTCTTCGAGGAGACAGGCATCCTGCTCGCGGGCCCGGACCTGTCCACGACGGTCGAGAATACGTCGTCGGCCGAATGGATGCGGGCCAGGGAAGCGGTGGCCGAGCAGGACAAATCCTTCACCGATGTCCTCGCCAAGCGCGGCCTCTCGGTGCGGACCGACCTGCTCAAGCCGCTGGTCAACTGGCTCACCCCCGACTTCTCGCACCGGCGGTTCAACACCCGGTACTTCGCGGCGACCGTGCCGGTGAACCAGCAGCCCTCGATGCTGGCCAGCAAGGGCGTGTGGGCGCGCTGGGTCTGTGTCCGCAAGGTCGTCGCCGAGCGTGGCAGCACGGCCCTGGGCGACGAGGTGGGCCAGCCGAACACGGTGGGCCTGACGCTGGGGCAGCTCCTTGTTCCGGGCTCCGAGATCATGCTGGAGAAAATGGCTGCCGCCAACGGCTGCATCGCCTACCTCAGCTACAAGCGCACCTCACACGCCTACCAGCCGGTGCTGGTGGAGGAGGGCGGGCGGCTCATGCTTGAGGTCGAAGCCGCCAAGACCGTCGCGGGCGAACCCCAGCGCGAGCGCTGACCGCTTCCGGGCCCTGCAGTGTCCGGTATTGCCTACGCAAAGGGCCGGCTCCGAGTGATCGGAGCCGGCCCTTTCGCGTTTGGTGCTTAGTTGCCCTTAGCGGGAGCGCTGGCGGAGGCGCTGCATGTCCAGGATGACGACGGCGCGGGCTTCCAGCCGCAGCCAGCCGCGCTGGACGAACTCGGCGAGGGCCTTGTTGACCGTTTCGCGGGAAGCGCCGACGAGCTGTGCGAGCTCTTCCTGGGTCAGTTCGTGCGCCACCAGCACGCCGTCGGTCGCGGGGCGGCCGAAGCGGTCGGCCAGATCCAGGAGCGCCTTGGCCACGCGGCCCGGGACGTCCGAGAAGACGAGGTCGGAGAGGGAATCGTTGGTGCGGCGCAGTCGCCGGGCCAGTGCCTGCAGGAGCTGGGCCGAAACCTCCGGGCGGCTGCGGAGCAGGGCGTTGAGGCTCTCGTTCTTCAAGCCGGCAAGACGGGTTTCGGAAACGGCCGTGGCGGTGGCGGTGCGGGGGCTCGGGTCGAACAGGGCCATCTCGCCGAAGAGCTCACCCGGGCCCAGGATCGCCAGCAGCGACTCGCGGCCGTCGGGGGAGGTCCGGCCAAGCTTTACCTTGCCGGAGACGATGAAGTAGAGCTGGTCACCCTGGTCGCCTTCCCGGAAAACCGAGGCTCCGCGGGAAAGGTCCACCTCGGTGAGTTCGTCCGTCAGCAGACGGAACGCCTCGTCGTCGAGCGTGGCAAAAAGGGGTGCGCGGCGCAATACCTCGATATCCATGAAATCTCCTGACTTACTGTGTCGGCTGGGGCGCTTCAGCCATTGTTTCAGAATTTTGCGGCTTCTGTGACGTACTTGGCACCGGGACGCGCCATAAGACGGGGCCGCGGCGGTTCCGCCCTGCCGGGTCCGGCCGACAAACTGTCAGGGCTCACCGGTAGAATGAGGCTCCTACCAGCCCCTAAGGAGCCCCGTTGTTCGGCTTGACCATCCTGGACCTCGCGTTGATTCTGACGCTGTTGTCCTACCTGATCTACGGCCTGCGCAACGGCTTCCTGGTCACCCTTGGCGGCATCGCCGGCTTCGCTGCCGGAGCCGTGGCCGCGTTCTTCGCGGTTCCGATCGTCAGCGACCTCGTCGGAGACCCCGGCTGGCGCCTTACCGCGATCATCGCGGCCACCGTCCTGCTGATGATGCTGGGCCACGGCCTGGGCACCATGATCGGGCGACGCATCCGCAGCGTCGTCAAACCCAGCCCGCTCCGGCTGGCCGACCGGGTGGTGGGCGGCGGCGTCAACGTTGCCGTTTCCGCGCTGGTGATGTCGATGCTGGCGTTCAGCATCAGTGCCCTCGGTGTCCCTTTCGTCTCCCAGCAGCTCGCAGATTCCAAAGTGATCGGCTTCATCGACGGCGTCACCCCGACGCCGCTGAAAGCGTCGCTGGCCCAGCTGCGTTCGGCGGTCATTGGCGACGGGATCCCCACCCTCCTGGAGGGCATCGGCGGCCAGCCGGTGCCGGTTCCGGACGCCAGCACCGATACGCCGGCGCTGAACAGGGCCTCCGCCTCGGTGCTGAAGATCGCCGGAACGGCCTACCAGTGCGGGCAAAACCAGACCGGAACCGGCTTCGTGGTCTCCCCGGGCCGGGTGGTCACCAACGCCCACGTGGTTGCCGGCGTGCCCGAGCCCGTTGTTGAGGTCCCGGGCGGCGGAGCACTCCCCGGCCGCGTGGTCTACTTCGACAGCCAGCATGATCTCGCCGTCCTCGCGGTGGACGGGTTGCCTTCCGCGCCGCTGCAGCTGAGCTCCAACCTTCCCGCCGGCAGCCCCGCCGCCTTCGCCGGATACCCGCACGGCGGGCCTTTCCAGTCCAAGCCGGCCACCGTCCGCGATATCGCCACCGTGCTGGTCCCGGACATCTACGGCAACAACGCCGCAGCGGAGGACGTCTACCGGCTCGCGGGCGACGTGCAGCCGGGCAACTCC
>DASSXE010000054.1:0-2857 GCA_035704125.1 Arthrobacter sp. | reverse complement strand
CCTCGTCCGCGTGCACAACTTCTCCCTTTCCCTGGACGGCTACGGCGCAGGCGAAGGCCAGAGCCTTGAGGCGCCCTTCGGCCACGCCGGCTCACGGCTGGTCGAGTGGGCCTTCGGGACCCGGACCTTCCGCGCCATGGGGCTGCCCGGCGACACCGAGCCCTCCTTCGGCGTCGACGAGGCCTTCGCGGGCACCTGGGGGCCCGGTATCGGGGCGGAGATCATGGGCCGGAACAAGTTCGGTCCGCAGCGCGGACCCTGGCAGGACGAGGAGTGGAGGGGCTGGTGGGGGGAGAACCCCGTCTTCCACACGCCCGTTGTCGTGCTGACCCACCACCCCCGGCCCGCGCTGACCATGGAGGGCGGGACGACGTTCCATTTCCTCGATGCCAGCCCGGCGGAGGCGCTCCGGCAGGCCCGCGACCTGGCCGGGGACCTCGACATCAGGATCGGCGGCGGCGTCGATACCGTGCGCCAGTTCCTCGCCGCGGACCTGATCGACCACATGCACCTTGTCCTTGTGCCCATCGTCCTGGGCCGCGGCGAACGGCTCTGGGACGGACTCGAGGACCTGGAACAGCGCTTCGACGTCGAGGCAACCTCCTCGCCCTCCGGGGTTACGCACCTGATCTTCACCCGCCGCGCCCGGTAGGCCCGGGGCAGGGGACCACAGGACGTCCGGCCGGCAGCACGGGACTCATTCCGGCGTCGACGCGGTTACGCCCTTGGAGCCGGCCCGGTTCCAGGCGCCCCGCGCCGTGGACGACGACGGGAACAAACGACGTGACGACAACCAGCGAAGGAGTCGGCTTCCGCTCCAAGCGGGGACCGATCCTGATTGCCCTGATGCTCTCGACCGGTCTGGTGGCAATCGATTCGACGATCGTGGCCACCGCCGTGCCCTCGATCGTGCGCGACGTGGGCGGTTTCGCGTCCTTCCCCTGGCTCTTCTCCGCGTACCTGCTGGCGCAGGCCGTGTCCGTTCCCATCTACGCCAAGCTCTCCGACGTCGTCGGGCGCAAGCCCATCATCCTCATCGGCATCGGGCTGTTCCTGCTCGGCTCCATCCTCTGCGGCGTGGCCTGGAGCATGCCAGCCCTAATCGCGTTCCGGGTGCTGCAGGGCCTGGGTGCCGGGGCCGTACAACCTATGGCCATCACCATCGCCGGGGACATCTACACCCTGACCGAGCGGGCCAAGGTGCAGGGCTACCTCGCGAGCGTCTGGGCGGTGTCCTCCGTCGTCGGCCCGACCCTGGGCGGGGTCTTCTCCTCCCTGGGCATCTGGCGCGGGATCTTCCTGGTCAACATCCCGCTCTGCCTGCTCGCCGGCTGGATGCTGCTCCGGGCCTTCCGGGAGGACGTCAAACGCGAGGGACACCGCGTGGACTACCTCGGCTCCGGCCTGCTGACCGTCGCGCTGACCCTGATCATCCTCGGAGCGCTGGAAGGCGGCCAGGCCTGGGCGTGGAACTCGGCGGCCAGCATCGGCGTTTTCGCCGGGGGCGCACTGGTGTTCGCCGCGTTCGTTCTGGTTGAGCGGCGGGCAGCGGAACCGGTACTGCCCCCGTGGGTCGTCTCCCGGCGCTTGCTTGCGACGACGGCGATGGTCTCCTTCGGCGTCGGCGCGGTCATGCTGGGCCTGACCTCCTACGTTCCGACCTTCCTCGAAGGAGCACTCTCGACCTCTCCGATCCTGGCTGGCCTCGCGCTGGCGGCCCTGACGATCGGCTGGCCGATCAGCGCCTCCCAGTCGGGCCGTTTCTACCTGCGGATGGGATTCCGCAAGACCGCGATGATCGGCATTTCCATCACGGTCGTCGGCACCGCGGGGCTGGCCCTCACCGCCTCCACCCCGAGCGTCCTCCTGGTGGCGGCGAGTTGCTTCATCGTCGGACTCGGGCTCGGCCTGGTGGCCACCCCGAGCCTCATCGCCGCCCAATCGAGCGTGGAGTGGAACGAACGCGGCGTCGTCACCGGAACCAACCTGTTCGCGCGCTCGATCGGCAGTTCCATCGGTGTTGCCGTCTTCGGGGCGGTCGCCAACGCCATCTATGCAGGTACTCCCGGCGGCAACACGGATCCGCAGACCGTGGTCGCGGCCTCCGGGGCGGTCTTCCTGACCGTACTGGCCGGTGCCGTGCTCACCGTCGCCGCCGTCCTCGCGATGCCCGCCACCGGTAACAAACCCGCCGGGCAGCCGTCCCGTGAGACGGCGGCCGCCGCCGGACGAAGGACGGCCGGCTCACCGGAGTAGGACAGCTTCATCCCCGGCCCGGGACAACCGGCGTGCCGGGCGTCAGATCGCGCAGACCACCCCGGGCCAGGGTCAATGAGTGCAGACCTTCGGGCTGCCGCCGGGCGGCCGTGGCCGGCTCGATTAGTGTGCGAAAGGCAGGGGGTCCGGAGTGCCCCCGGTCGAATTGGGGGACCGGGGTCACTGCCGGGTGGCCCGCGCGGCCCGCGCGGTTCAAGCGTCGAGGACGCGGCGCAGCGCTGCCAGATGGGCTTCGAGCGCTGACCGGTCGTCCCGGAGGTCCCGAACGCCCAGACCCGTGGCTTCCTTCAGCGCCCTGCGCAGCGCCTGGCTGCTGGTGAAACCGGCGCCGGACGCAATCCGGTCCACCGGCTGAAGGCGCCAGTGTGGTTCCCGAAGCAGCTCCAGGGCACGCGCGGTGCGCAGCAGGCGGATGTGGGCGCCGAGGCCCAGCTCTTGACCTTCGAACAGGCTGAACAGGGTCCGGCGGGACATGTGGAAGTGCCCGGCGATTGCCTCGGAGCTGAGGTTCCCGGAGGCGTAGTTCCGCCGCAGGTAGTCCTGGACGCCCCGCCGCTGGGAAGGTTCCAGCGAGTCGGGG
>DASSXE010000412.1:0-2762 GCA_035704125.1 Arthrobacter sp. | reverse complement strand
GGGATATGGAGATGCCGGTCCGGGCGGTGCCGGTCCCTCGAGAGCGCCGAGTGCACGTAGATCGCGTGCGGCATGACGGTGGCGCCGAGCATGCTCGCCGCGAGCAGCACCGTGTCGGGGCCGCGGAAGCCCGGCACCAGGCCGGCCAGGATGCCGCCGGCGTCCGGCGGGCTGATAAAGAGCCCGGCGAGGAACCCGATGGTGATGATGCCCAGCAGGAAGATGATGACGATTTCGAAGGGGCGCTGCCGGTTGCGGCTCTGCACGGACAGCAGGACCATCGAGATGCCGCCGACGATCACGGCCCCGAGCGGGAGCGGGAGGCCGAACAGCAGGTAGAGGGCGACGGCGCCGCCCACCACTTCGGCGAGGTCGGTCGCGGCGGCGACGATCTCGGCCTGGACCCAGAACGCGCGGCGCCAGGCCGGCCGGAGGCGTTCGCCCAGGAGTTCCGGCAGGCTGCGGCCGGTGACGATCCCCAGCTTGGCGGACTGATACTGAACCAGGACGGCCATCACGTTGGCCGCGACGAGGACCCAGACCAGCAGGTACCCGTACTGGGCTCCCGCGGTGAGGTTGGCCGCCACATTGCCCGGGTCCACGTAGGCAATGGCCGCCACGAAGGCCGGCCCTAGCAACCCCAGCAGCGCGCGGCGGTGGCCCCGGGGCCTGCGGTTGGCGCGGGGTTCTTGTCCGGTGACGTGCAACACTGCAGGCTCCTGTAGTTTCCGCGTGCCTACATCAAAAAGTTAGGCGTACCGAAATTATAGGCTCAGGCTTTGAGGGCGCGCCAGCTCTGGGTGAGGTAGGGCAGCTGGACCGTCTCCCCGGCGTCGTGGCCCAGGTGTTCGTGCAGATACCACTCCAGGTTGGCCAGCACCTTGGCCCGCGTGTCGTCGCCCGCCCGGAGGTAGTAGCTGCGGGACTTGGCCAGTTCCATGATGTCTTGCGTCGTCACCGGGTCCTCCCAGCGGGTGAGGTGGCTTTCCAGGCCTGTGAACTCCGGACCCAGCGGCGGCCGGAACGAGGGTTTGTGGACGTCGCCGGCATGCATGATGCGGGAGAGCCGGTGCACCCACGGGACAGCGGTGTCGAGCTGGTTCCAGATCAGTCCGAGCACACCGTGCGGACGCAGGATGCGGGCAGCCTCGGTGCTGGCCCGCAGCGGATCGCACCAGTGCCAGGCCTGGGCCACCGTGACCAGATCGAAGGCGCCGGCGGGCAGTCCGGTGCTTTCTGCGGTGCCCTCCGTCGCGGTGACGCCAGGGAGGGTCCGGCGCAGCTGCGACAACATGTCCGTCGAGGGGTCCACGGCCACGGTATGGAGGCCGCGGGCCACCAGGAGGGCGGTGAACTTGCCCGTGCCGGCACCGAGGTCGGCGGCGTCTGCGGCCCCGGCCGGGATCAGCCAGTCGGCCGAGTCCGCCGGGTAGCCGGGCCGGACCCGGTCGTAGTGTTCGCCCCCGTCCTGGAAGCTTTGGCCTAGTTCCCGACGTCGGGAGTGGTGAAGTTTGGGTCCGCCGCCTGCCACGTGCGGTCTCCTTTGGCAGCAAGAATTTGTACCCGTCGAATCTACCGCATGGCCCGGTCTACCCGGCGGTGCAGGGAGCAGCGCCCGCCGTGCCGGGGGTATTGGGGGCCCAGTGCGGGTAGCTGCGGGTGTCGTTGGCCGGCACCCAGCGGCCGGCGTCCACCACGTAGTCCCAGCCCAGGCCCTGCTGCCGCAGCTGTCGAAGTCCGGCGAGCAGCCGCTCGGCATCCTCAAGCCGGGAACCCAGGCCGAAGCTGGCCCGCAGCGACCCGGCGGGAAGGCCCAGCCGCTTCAGCAGCGGATGTGCGCAGAAGCGGCCGTCACGCAGGCCGATGCCGTGCTCGGCGGAGAGATACGCGGCCACCAGCCCGGCGTCGTATCCTGCCACCGAGAAGTTCACGACGCCGATCGTCCCCGGCCCGTCCCCGCGGGCGGTGTCCTCGAAGATGTGGTGCACACTCACGCCGTCGAGCCTCCGCAGCCCGTCCACCAGGAAGGCGCGGATGGCGGCCTCGTGGGCGTGCCAGAGCTGTTCGTCCAGGGCGGCGACAACCTGGGTTGCCCGGGCCAGGGCGGCGGCGCCCAGGACATTCGGGGAGCCGCCCTCGTGGCGGGCCGGTCCGGTGGTCCAGCTGACGGCGTCCAGCCGGGCGTCCCGCACGGCACCGCCGCCCGCAAGGTGCGGGGTCCCCGCGTCCAGCCAGTCCGGCCTGCCCACCAGGACGCCGGCTCCAAACGGTGCGTAGAGCTTGTGCCCGGAGAAGGCAAGGTAGTCGACGTCGTCCGCGGCGACGTCGATCCGGCGGTGCGGTGCCAGCTGCGCGGCGTCGACGGCGATCCGCGCGCCAAACTCGTGCGCCAGTGCGGCCAGCTCACGGACCGGGAGGATTTCGCCGGTGACGTTCGAGGCCCCGGTCACGGCGAGCAGGCTGACGCCGCCGGCGGCCAGCTCCTCCCGCAGCCGGGCCAGGGTCCCTTCGAGTGTGGGGGCGGCCACGACGCTGCGGTGCGGGACGCCCTGCCAGGGCAGCAGGTTGGCGTGGTGTTCGATGTCCAGGTACAGCACCTCGCCGGTGTGCCGGCCGCCGGTGACCGGCAGGCAGCCGGCCAGCAGGTTCAGCGAATCGGTGGTGTTCCGGGTGAAGATCACGGAGTCGTCCGGGCGGCCGCCAACGAAGTCGCGCACGATGGTCCGGGCGTTCTCGTACACCGAGGTGCTCAGCTGGGAGGC
>DASSXE010000365.1:0-3590 GCA_035704125.1 Arthrobacter sp. | reverse complement strand
ACCTCGCGCGTCCGCCTGCCCATGCTCCCGGCGCTGCGCTCGCTGAACCTGGCCAATGCCGCCTCGATCGCGGTGTACGAGGCGTGGCGGCAGAACGGCTTCACCGGCGCCAAGCTCTAGCCGGACGCGCCCGGCCGGGAACTCAAAAAACTCCCGCCCATCCCCCCGCCCCGCGGCGCCGAATCATTGGTGAAGACCATTGACGTAAAGCATCGAAGGGAGCGAGGAACGGCCGGTGAGCACAATCTACGTGGGCAGGCCGGCAGGTCTGCGCCCTGCCGGGGGGCACCCTTGGGGCCGTCCTGAGCCCCGAACCGTTCCCGGCGCCCTATGCTTGAGGGTGATGGAAACTCCGAATGCCCCGAACCGCGAGGCCGCTCCCCCCAGCCCGGCTGATGTGAACCAGCGGCTGGGTGCCCTTCTGGGGCAGATCGCCGACGGCGACCAGGCGGCGTTTGCCGAGTTCTACCAGCTCACCTCGCGCCGCGTCTTCGGTATGGCGCGACGGGTGCTGATCGATGCGGAGCTCAGCGAGGACACCACCCAGGAGGTCTTCCTCCAGGTCTGGCAGAACGCAGCCAAGTTCAACGCCGCCGCAGGCAGCCCGCTGGCCTGGCTGATGACCATCTCCCACCGCCGCGCCGTGGACAAGGTGCGCTCCACCCAGTCCGCGAGCGACCGTGAGGCGAAATACGGCGCCAGCAGCCAGGACATCGACCACGATTCGGTTTCGGACGAGGTAGGCAGCCGGCTTGAAGCCGAGGCCGTCGTCCGCTGCCTGGACACCCTGACCGACACACAGCAGGAGTCGGTCCGGCTCGCCTACTACGGCGGCCTGACCTATCGCGAGGTTGCGGAGAAGTTGAACGCCGCCGTGCCCACCATCAAGTCCCGCATCCGCGACGGACTGATCCGCTTGAAGACCTGCTTGGGGGTGAGTTGAGATGAACGACATGAATCCACAGAACGGCGAACGCGTACCCGGCGGCTTCTCCGCCGATATCGCCACTGACCTCACCTCCGGCCGCGCCGTCGATCTGGCCGAGGTGTACGCGCTCCATGCCCTCGACGACGCCGAACGCGCCGCCGTCGACCGCTACTTCGCGGCCGCCCCCGTGGCCGAACGCGCCGAGTTCGACGCACGCGTCCGCCAGGCCCGGGAAACCATGGCCAGGAGCTTCACCGCGGAGGAAGAACCGCCGGCCGGGCTCTTCGACCGGATTGTTGCCACGTTGCCGGCCCAGCCCGCCGGAACTGCCGGGGACGCCGCTGCGGCGACGCCGCCCGCGGCCCTGCCGCCCGTGATTGCCCGGCCCGTCCATGACACCTCCGGGGCGCCGCTTACCGACGAACTCGCTGCGGCCCGCCAGCGCCGGGAGGAACGGCGCCGTCCGCAGGGGATGCGCAACTGGCTGATCGGCGTGGCCGCGGCCGCCGCCATCGCCGTCGGCGGGGTGGGCGTCAGCGCCTACATCGCCAACCAGAACGATCCGCTCAACCAGGTGATGCAGGCCGGCGATGTGAAGAAGGAAACCATCGACGTGATCGGCGGCGGGACCGCATCGCTGACCCTGTCGTCGTCCAGGGACGCCGTGGTCGTCAAGATGAACGACGTGCCCGCTCCCCCGGCCGGGAAGGTCTACCAGATGTGGCTGATCCCCAAGGACGGTTCCGCCCCGGTGTCCAAGGGCCTGATGGACGCCGCGGCCCTCTCCAAGCCGGCCGTCGTCACGGGCATCGGTTCCGCGGCTGCCCTGGGCATCACGGTGGAACCGGTCGGCGGATCCACGACACCCACCATGCCGACCGTCGCCGCCGCCCCGCTGGGCGCGTAGCCGGACCGGCACCGCCCCAGCCCACGGCCACCAGCGCCGACCGCAGCAAAAAGCCGCGCGGGCCCCGAATCCGGGGCCCGCGCGGCTTTGTTTGTTGCAGGGGTGGCCGGAGTCAGATCACCAGCGAGAGCAGCATCACGAAGCCGAAGCCCACCACGGAAATCAGTGTTTCCATCACGGACCAGGTCTTGAAGGTCTGCCCGACGCTCAGGCCGAAGAGTTCCTTGACCAGCCAGAAGCCCGCGTCGTTGACGTGCGAGAGGAACAGCGAGCCGGCGCCGATCGCCAGGGCCAGCAGTGCCGCATGGGTCGGGGACAGCGTGCTGGCCAGCGGACCGACGATGCCGGCGGCGGTGACCGTGGCCACGGTGGCCGAGCCGGTGGCCAGGCGCAGCGCCACGGCCACGATGAAGCCCAGGACCAGCACGGACATGTTGGCGCCCTCGGCCCACTTCTTGACCGCGTCGCCGACGCCGGCGCCGATCAGGGTCTGCTTGAAGCCGCCGCCGGCTCCCACGATCAGCAGGATCGCGGCGATCGGACCGAGGCTCGCGCCGATCTTGGTGGTGATCTTGTTTCCGGTGAAGCCCACGGCATAGCCGAAGGTCACGATGGCCAGCAGGACGGCAAGGGTCATGGCCACCAGGGGCTGGCCGACGAAATCGAAGAAGACCCGGACCCACGGGGCCGTCTTGGGGTCCGGCCAGACAATGTCGACGACGGCCTTGAGCAGCATCAGCACCACCGGGAAGATGATGGTCAGCAGCGTGACCGGGAAGCTGGGCTGGCGCTTGACGCCTTCGAGGTCGGCGCCGTGCCGGGTGTCGATGCCGCCGGCCACCTCGGGGGCCCCGACGGGGACCCACCGGGCGGCGAGCCGGGAGAAGAGCGGGCCGCAGATGATGACGGTGGGAACGGCCACCAGCAGGCCCAGGGCAAGCGTGGTGCCGAGCTCGGCCTTGACGGCGCTGATCGCGATCAGGGGTCCGGGGTGCGGCGGCACCAGGCCGTGCAGCACGGAGAGGCCGGCCAGCGCCGGGATGGCGATCCGCATCAGCGGCATCTTTGAGCGCTGGGTGACCAGCACGATCACCGGCAGCAGCAGGACCAGGCCGATCTCGAAGAACATCGGCAGGCCGATGATCACCGCCACCAGCGTGATGGACCAGACCACGCGGTTCCCGCCGGCCTTGGCCAGCAGCGTGTCCACCACCCGGTTGGCTCCGCCGGAGTCCGCCAGCAGCTTCCCGAGCATGGCGCCCAGGGCGATGAGCAGGCCGACTTCCTTCAGGACGCCGCCGACGCCGTCCTCGAAGTTGCTGATGATCTTAGCCAGTTCCACACCCGAGGCCAGGCCGACGAACGCCGAGCCGAGCACCAGGGCGAGGAAGGGGTGGAGCTTGAATTTGGCGATCAGTACCACGATGAGCGCGATGCCCAGGGCGGCGACCACCAGGAGTTGGGTGTCGTGGCCGGACCAGGCCTCGACGGCAGCGGGAAGCTGCAGGGCAAGTGATTTCACAACGTATTCCTAGCGACAGTGGGGGGAAGGGTGACCGTGAAGGGTCAGCGTGTTGCAGCTCCGGCACCTTCGAGGTGGAGCCGGTCGATGATTTCCTGGGCTTCCTCTGCGGGCGTGGCTCCGACCGAGAGGGTGATGGCGTTTTCATCCGCGGCAGGGGCTTCGAGCGCCTCGAACTGCGAATCCAGCAGCGCCGGCGGCATGAAGTGCCCGTGCCGGGAGGCCAGCCGGTC
>DASSXE010000232.1:0-5862 GCA_035704125.1 Arthrobacter sp. | reverse complement strand
AACGTACCTTGCGGGCGTCTACAACAGCCTCGCCAGCGTGGTGCAGGGCCAGCGGACCGTGGACGAGCACATGGTGAACATCCCCGACTGGCTGCACCTGGACCTGAGGATCGAGGAAGGCCCCTGGTGGTCCGAGGGCGGCCTGCAGCTGCGCCGGGAGCGCCGCACCCTGGACCTCAAACGCGCCCTGCTCACCCGGGAGGCGCTGCTGGAGGACGACGCCGGCCGGCGGCTTCAGGTGGTGCAGCGCAGGCTCGTCTCGATGGCCGAGCCGCACCTGGCGGCACTGGAGACGGTGATCACCGCCGACGGCTGGAACGGCCGGATCAGCATCCGCAGCGGTTGCGACACGTCGGTGCGCAACGCCAACGTCCCCGAGGACGCCCAGCTCGCCCAGCGCCACTTGACCGCCGTGCAGGCCGGGGAACATCAGGGCAACCCGGCGGTTCCCGGCGCCGTCGGCCTCGATATCCAGGTGCGGACCAGCCAGAGCCGGATCGGCATCGCCCTGGCACTCCGGACAGAGGTCTCCGGACCGGCGAACGTCTCCTTTGAGCAGTCGGCGGGGCTGTACACGCACCGGTTCGAAGTGCCGGTCGCGGACCGGACGGCCGTCACGGTGACCAAAACCGTGGCGGTGGCAAGCTCCCGGGACCACGCCGTCTCCTCGCCGCTGGCCGGGGCGCAGGCGGTACTGGCCCGCTCGGGCGGCTTCGAGTCGCTGCTGAGGGACCACGAACGCGCCTGGTCCCTGCTGCTGGCACCCTTCATCATCGAATCCGACGCCCCCTCGCAGGCGCAGCTGATCCTGAACCTGCACGTGTTCCATCTGCTGCAGACCCTGACCCTGCACACCGCCGAGCTGGACGCCGGCGTCCCGGCCCGCGGCCTGCACGGGGAGGGATACCGGGGGCATGTCTTCTGGGACGAGCTGTTCGTGCTGCCGGTACTGAACTCGCGGCTGCCCTCGCTGGCCCGGGAACTGCTGGACTACCGGTGGCGCAGGCTCGGCACGGCGCGGGACGCGGCCCGGGCTGCCGGGCTGCGTGGCGCGCTGTTCCCCTGGCAGAGCGGCAGTGACGGAACGGAACAGACCCCCCGGCTGCTCTATAACAAGCTCTCCGGCCACTGGTTGCCGGACTACTCCCGCCGCCAGCGCCACGTGGGACTGGCGGTGGCGTACAACGCCTGGCAATACTTCGAGGCAACCCAGGACCGCGGCTGGCTGACCCAGCACGGGGCGGAACTGATCGTCGACGTCGCCCGCCTGTTCGCCTCGATGGCTGAATACGATGCGACGGAGGACCGGTTCCATCTGCGCGGCGTGATGGGCCCGGACGAGTACCACACCGGCACCCCGCAACACCCGGGCGCGGGGCTGGCGGACAATGCCTACACCAACATCATGGCGGCATGGGTGTTTGACCAGGCCGAATGGATCATGCATTCGGTGCAGGGGTTCGATATGGCGGATCTGAAAGCCCGGCTGGGAATCACGGCGGCGGAAATCAGCAGCTGGGCGCGGCTGAGCCGGCGGATGTTCGTGCCCTTCCACGGCGACGGCATCATCAGCCAGTTCGCCGGCTACGGGGAACTCCGTGAACTGGACTGGGCCCGCTACCGCCGCAGCTACCGCAACATCGAGCGGCTGGACCTCATCCTGGAGGCCGAGGGGGACAGCCCCAACCACTACCGGCTGGCCAAGCAGGCTGACGTGCTGATGCTCTTCTACGTTCTCGGCGAGGACCAGCTGACGGCGTTCCTGGCTCGGCTGGGTTACCCCGTGACCCCGGCGCAGATGGCGGCCACCGTGGACTTCTACCTGGCCCGGACGGCGCACGGATCCACCCTCAGCCGGGTGGCGCACGCCTCCGTCCTGGCCCAGCGGGACCCGGAGCAGGCGTGGGCGACGTTCCGCGAAGCGCTGGACGCGGACCTGGACGACACCCAGGGCGGCACCACCAGCTCGGGCATCCACCTCGGCGCGATGGCGGGCTCGATCGACGTCGTCCAGCGCAGCTTCGCCGGCCTGCGGATCACCCGTGATGCCCTGACCTTCACGCCCCGGCTGCCGGCCGAACTGCGCCGGGTGAGTTTCCAGGTGCGGTACCGCGACCAGTTGCTGGCCGTGCACCTGGAAACCGAACGGCTCCTCGTCGCGGCGGCCCCCGGGGATGCGGCGCCGGTCCTGGTCCGGGTGGGGCCGCAGGAGGTGCTGCTCCGCGCCGGGGAGCAGCACGAGTTCCGGGCCGCCGGGCCTGCTACGGGCTGACGCGGACGACGGCGGCGCCCGTCACCTTGTCCCCGGCCAGGTCCAGCAGCGCCTGGCCGGCGGCCTCGAAGGGGTAGGCCGTCGTGGTGGGCCGGAGCGGGATCTCGGCGGCGATGCGGAGGAATTCCTCGCCGTCGGCCCGGGTGTTGGCCGTGACGCTGCGCAGCTGGCGTTCCTGGAAGAGTTCCCGGGCGTAGTTGAGCGCGGGGATGTCGCTGAGGTGGATGCCGGCGACGGCGAGTGTTCCCCCGCGGTCCAGCGCCCGCAGCGCCGGCGGGACCAGGCTGCCGGCCGGGGCGAAGAGAATCGCGGAGTCCAGCGGGTCCGGCGGCGGCTCCTCGGCGTCGCCCGCGAAGGTGGCGCCCAGGTCCAGGGCCAGCCGGCGGGCCTCGGGGGACCGGGTCATGACGTAGACGCGGGCGCCGCGGGAGAGCGCGATCTGCGCCGCGAGGTGGGCCGAGGCGCCGAACCCGTAGATGCCCAGCCGCCCGCCGACGGGCAGGTCCGCGCGCAGCAGGGCGCGGTAGCCGATGATGCCGGCGCAGAGCAGCGGCGCTGCCTCCTCATCCGGGAAGGACTCGGGGATGCGGTAGGCGAAATCCTCGGCCACCGTGATCAGGTCCGCGTAACCGCCGTCCCGGTCCCAGCCGGTGAAGACCGGGGACAGGCACAGGTTCTCCTGCCCGCGCACGCAGAACCGGCATACCCGGCAGGTGCCGCCCAGCCACGCCACCCCCACCCGCTCCCCGGCGCGGAACCGGTCCGCTCCCGGGCCCGCGCCGACGACGTCGCCCACCACCTCGTGCCCGGGAATCATGCCGGACCGGCGCGGCAGCAGGTCGCCCTCGGCCAGGTGCAGATCCGTCCGGCACACCCCGCACACCCGCACCCGGACCAGCACCTCGCCGTGGCCGGGCACCGGGTCGGGGCGCTCACCGGCCACCAGGGGATGGGACGCAATCGGTCCCGGCCGGGACACCCACCAAGCTCGCACAAGGACCTCTCTCAAACTCGGGCGCCTACGCCGGGGCTCCGGAGCGGCAGCCCCGGAACTCTGGCCTCAGCGTGTAATCAGGACGTTGCAGGGCGCCTGGTGCAGCACCGCCGAGACGGTGTTGCCCAGGCCTGCTCCGCGGTGGTGGCTGCCGAGCACCAGTACATCGGCGGCTGCTGCTGCCGCCGCGAGCTCCCTGGCCACCTGCCGGCCCTGTCTGAGGGTGCCGGTGACACTGAGCCCGGGGGCCAGCCGCCGGGCCTCGGTGATGGCGTCAGCCAGCAGGTCGGGACCGTGCAGCGGGGCGTGCCGGCCCTGATGCCGGCTGCCCTGATCCGGCCGGGGCGGGGTGCGGTCCGGGCTGATGTGGATCAGTTCCAGCGCCGCCCCCGTGGCCGTGGCGAGCCGGGCGGCTTCGGCCAGGACGGTGGAGCGCCCGGCGTCGGCGTCGATGGCCGCGGCTACCGGCTGCCCGGGGATGCTGAACCGGCGGACCACCATCAGGGGACACGGCGCCGATCCGGCCAGCTCAAGGCAGACCGATCCGGCCAGGTGGCCCAGCATGCCGCCCATGCCGCGGCTGCCCACCACCAGGAGCGCCGCGCCGGCCGCCGCGTCGCGCAGCACCTGGGCCGGCAGGCCCGCCGCCATCACGGCCTCGACGGGCAGGCCCGGGGCGGCCGCCCGCGCCAGTGCGGCCCCGGCATCGCGGACGGCTTCGGCGGAATGCCGCAGGCCGCTGCCGGCGACGCCGGTCACGGGGCCCAGGTTTTTGGTGAACACCGGCCACACCCAGGCGTGCACCACCCGCAGCGGACGGCCCAGGGTGGCTGCGTGGGCGGCGGCCCAGCGGAGGGCGAGCCGGGAGGTATCCGAATCGTCATAGCCGGCGACGACGGCGGCCCGGGGGGCTGCTGGGGCTGCCGGCATGGATCCTCCCGGGTAGGCGGACGTCGGCACTCCCAGCAGTGCGTCCCCCCAGTAGATTCTGCCCGGCCCGGGACCGCTAGGGGCTTAGGTCCCCCGGGCCGGGGACGAGAGGGGCTGCGCCGGCCGGGTGCCACAGGGGCCGGCGGGCATGCAAAAGGCGGACACCCCCTGGGGGTGTCCGCCTCTCGCGGATGAGCGTCGCTGGTGTACTCAGTCCCGGTGGCTGCCGTGGTGGCCGCGCCCGTGGCCGTCGGCCTCCGGGTCGGCCCCGGCGGCAGGGTCCTGACGGCCGTGTTCCTCGCGGAGCTCCCGGCCGCGGCGGATGTCTTCCTCCTCCTGGGCCTGCAGCTTGTCGCTCTTTTTCGTGCCCCGCGGCGGAAGCTGAATGGTCTCCTCGGCTTCGATGCCCGCCTGGAGCTGGCGCCCGCGCTCGGTCTCGGCGTCGAACTCGGCACCGAACAGCAGCGACATGTTCAGGATCCACAGCCACAGCAGCGCGATGATGATGCCACCGATCGCGCCGTAGGTCTTGTTGTAGCTGCTGAAGTTGGCCACGTAGAAGCCGAAGGCCACCGAGGCGAGCAGGAAGACCAACAGGGCGATTGCCGAGCCCATGCTCAGCCAGCGGAATTTCGGCTGCTTCACATTTGGGGTGGCGTAGTAGAGGATGGCGATCGCCACGATGATGAGCACCAGCATCACCGGCCACTTGACGATGTTCCAGACGGTCAGGAAGGCGCCGCCCAGGCCGATCACGTTGCCGACCTGTTCGGCCACGGTGCCGCTGAGGACCAGCATCGCGGCCAGGATGACGACTATCAGCAGATTCACTACGGTGACGCCCAGCATGGTGCCGCGCAGCTTCAGGAACGGCCGGCCCTCATCGGTCTCGTAGACGCGGTTCATGGCCCGGCCGAAGGCGCCCACGTAGCCGGAGGCGGACCAGAGCGCGGTCAGCAGGCCGAAGACGAACGTCAGTCCCGCGGCCGAGGAGCTGCTGAGCTCCTGGATCAGGGGCCGGATGGTGTCCACGGTCTGGCCGGGTGCGATCCCCTGGATGATGTCCAGCAGGGCAGAGGTGGTCTTCTGCGCATCCCCGAACAGGCCGAGCAGGGACACCAGGGCCAGCAGGGCCGGGAAGATGGACAGCACGGAGTAGTAGGTCAGCGATGCCGCCAGGTCCGGGCACTGGTCCTTGGTGAACTCGCGCAGGGTTTTCCGGGCGATGTACTTCCAAGAGGGCTTCGTGACTTCGGTGGGCCGCTCCGGCTTGCGGGAATCGTCCGGCGCGGGGGAGGTGCGCGCTTTGGCGGTGCTGCTCGCTGCGGTTTCGGCGTCGTCCATGGAGCCAGTGTCCGCCTGGGTGAGGTTCTTGGCCATCGGGATCTTCTTTCGTGGTTAAGCGCAGCGGCCGGCTGCCCGCCGCGTCAGCGAGGGCAGCCGGCCGTCTTCCGGGACAGGCTAGGCCTGCTGGACATTGTCCTTGGCGTCGGCGGCGCGGCCCTTGACGTCGTCGACGGCCGTTTGGCCCTCGCCCTTGACGTTCTGGGCGGCGTCGGTGGCGGTGGCCTTGACGTTCTCCATCGCCGCCTGGGCGGGCTCCTTGAGCCCCTGGGCGACGTTCTGCGCCGCCTCGGTCAGCTCGGTGGTGAGCGGCTCGGCGGCC
>DASSXE010000168.1:0-5127 GCA_035704125.1 Arthrobacter sp. | reverse complement strand
GGAGCGGGCCACGCTGCCGTCGGGTGCCATTTCGGCGACGGCGGTTTCGCCGCCGGACGCTCCCGCCGCCAGCGCGGTGAGCGGCGCCCAGAGCGGCTCGGCTGCGTCCGGGCCGGCGGGGGCGGGGCCGGTAGCCGCGGGGGCGCCGGTGGTGGAGCCGGGGGCGGATTCGGCGGCGTCATTGAAGTCCTGCCCGGCGAGCCAGGAAAAGATCGGGCCGGCGATGTCCCGGTCCTCGGCCACCAGGTGGCCGGCGCCTTCGAACCGGTGCACCTGCGCATGCGGGAGGCGGCCGATGAGGTCCTTGAGGTAGCGGTCGGAGAAGATCGGGTCCCGCGGTCCCCACAGCATCAGCGCCGGGACCGTGAGGCCGTGCAGTCCCTCGGCTACCCGGGTGAGCGCCGGGAAGCTGGGATGGCTGGCGTCGGCGGGGATGTCGGCGACGAAGTTGCCCACCCCGGCGCGGCGGTCCGCGCTCCGGTACGGGGCCATGAACGCGCCGCGCACCTCCGGCGCCAGGGCCGGGTGGGCCAGCGCGTGCGTCACGCGCAGGAACGCGTCTGACGTCGTCGTGCCCCAGCGGTGCACGGCCGGGTGCAGGGCCAGTCGCAGTGCCGCCGGAATGGGCGAACCGGCCGGCTGGTGGACGGCGGTGTTGGTCAGGACGACGCCGGCCAGCTGCCGGGGGTGGGCCAGCGCCCAGCCGAGGCTGATCACGCCGCCCCAGTCGTGGCCGACGGTGACCACCGGGCCTTCCAGGCCCAGGGCGTCGGTGAGGTCGCCGAGGTCATTGATCCGGTCCTGCAGGCGCCGGAACGTGCCGGTACGCTCGGAGAACCCCATGTCCAGCTGGTCCACCGCCACCACCCGCCAGGGGTGCGACGGGTCCGAGCCGGCGGCCAGCAGGGTCCGCCACAGGTAGGACCAGGTGGGGTTGCCGTGCACGCACAGCAGCGTCCCGGCCGGCGTCAGGCCGCGTTCGGCGAGCTGCGCGCCGTTGTCCAGGATGTGCCAGCGCCGGACGGTGCTCGACTCTCGGGTGTCTGGCTCTTCGGTGCCGGACGTCGAGGGCACGGCAATGTCACGCGACCAGGCGGGATCGACGCCGGGCCAGTCGGCGGCTACCAAACGATTTCCACCATCGCGGTGTTCAGGCCGGAGCCGACGCCCATGCACAGCACCCGGTCGCCGGAGGTCAGGGTCTGCGCCTCGGCCGCGAGGGTCATCGGAAGCGAGGCCGGTCCCACGTTGCCCCACTCCGGGAAGGTGATCGGGACCTTGTCCGGATCAAGGTCGATGGCGTCGATGATGGCCTGGGTGTAGGCGTTGCTGACCTGGTGGGTAACGTAGCGGTCCATCGCCGCCCAGTCCCATTCGGGCTGCGCCTCCTGCCAGGCGTCAACGACGAGCTTCAAGCCGCCGTCGAGCAGGCCCTTGGTGTCGGTGGCCATGCCATCGATGCCGCCGACGCACAGCTCGTGGTGCTCGGTGCCGGCGCGGACCACGCCGCCAAGCACGCGGTGCGCCCCGGGGTGCTGGTCCGCCGGGCCCATCACCGCGGCCGCGGCGCCGGAACCCAGTGTGAGGGTGGCGAACTCGCGGTTGAAGTCCTCGCGGGTGGTCTCCGGCCGCTGCAGCCGGGCCAGGGTGGCCTCCTGGGTGGCCTGCGCATCCTCGCCGTTGACGATCACGGCGTATTTGATCTGGCCCGAGTCGATCATGTTGGCCGCCAGGGTCATGCCGTTGACGAAGCCAAGGCAGGCGTTGGCCAGGTCAAAGTTCATCGCCGACGACGGCAACCCCAGCCCGTGATGGATCTTCACCGCCACCGAGGGCTCAAGGTTCCGCCGCGTCACCGAGGTATTGATCAACAGACCCACGTCCGAGGCCGCGATGCCGGACTCGGCGAGGGCCTTGGCGCCGGCCTCGATCGCGGCGTCGTCGAAGGCCGTCCCGGGGGCCCACCAGCGCCGGTGCGTGATGCCGGCAACGCGCTCCAGCAGCCGCGGCGGAAACTTCAGCCGGCGCAGCGTCGAGGCCAGCGCCTTGTCGAAATCCCTGGAACTGACGATCGTCGGAGCCTCGACACTGCTCACCGAAAGCAAGGCGGTGTTGGTGTGCCGGAAGGTGGCATTGCCTATCAAATCAAGCCTCTGTTCATGTCTGTCCTGCGCTCCTGCGGCCTACTGCGCCGTCAAGCACAAGCCCAAGTGCTTAACTATGCCCGCTGCGGATCCATTCCTGCATATGCAGTCCGCGGCATTCACGCCGTCCCGGCAGGGGGTTTTGCGCGGTATTGTCGGCGCTCCGCAGTAGATTGTATGTAACCGGGCCCAGCCCCCGCGTGCCCCGTCCGCCAAGCAGGAGACCAGAAACACCTTGCACCTCAAGAGCCTGACCGTCCGGGGATTCAAGTCGTTCGCGTCCGCGACGACGTTCGAATTCGAGCCCGGGGTCACCGCCGTGGTGGGCCCCAACGGCTCAGGCAAGTCCAATGTGGTGGACGCGCTGTCCTGGGTGATGGGCGAACAGGGCGCCAAGACCCTGCGCGGCGGCAAGATGGAAGACGTGATCTTCGCCGGCACGTCCGGCCGGCCGCCGCTGGGCCGCGCCCACGTGTCGCTGACCATCGACAACAGCGACGGTGCGCTGCCGATCGACTACAGCGAAGTGACCATCGCCCGCACCCTGTTCCGCACCGGCGGGTCCGAGTACGCCATCAACGGGGCACCCTGCCGGTTGCTGGACATCCAGGAACTGCTCTCCGATTCGGGCCTGGGCCGGGAAATGCACGTGATTGTCGGCCAGGGACAGCTGGACAAGGTCCTGCACGCCACCCCGGAGGACCGGCGCGGCTTCATCGAGGAGGCCGCCGGCATCCTCAAGCACCGCCGCCGCAAGGAAAAGACCGTCCGCAAGCTCGAGGCCATGCAGGCCAACCTGGCCAGGCTCGGTGACCTCACCGCTGAGATCCGCCGGCAGCTGACGCCGCTCGGAAAGCAGGCAGCGGTGGCCCGCCGCGCCCAGACGGTCCAGTTCGAAGTCCGCGATGCCCGCTGCCGGCTGCTCGCCGATGACCTGGTCCAGCTGCAGTCGGTGCTGGCCCGGGACGTCGCAGACGAATCCGCGCTCAAGGCCCGGCGCGGCGTCGTCGAACGCGGCCTTGAGGCCGGCCGCCGCCGGCAGGCGGACCTCGAGCAGCGCGCCGCGGAAGCTACTCCGGCGCTGAACGCCGCCCGGGACAACTGGTACCAGCTCTCCTCCGGCCGGGAACGCCTGCGCTCCCTCGGCTCGCTGGCCGAGGAACGACGGCGGCTGCTCGGCGCCGCCGACGCGGCCCCGGACACCGGCCGGGACCCGGACCACCTCGACCAGCAGGCCGCCCGGGTGCGGACCGAGCAGGCGGGGCTGGAAGCGGAGATTCTGCACCGGCGGGACGCCCTCGGCGACGCCACGGCGGCGAAGCAGGCGGCGGAGGCCGCCTCCGCCGCCGAGGACAAGCGGCTTGATGCGCTGCTGCGTGCCGCCGCGGACCGGCGTGAGGGACTCGCCCGGCTCGCCGGCCAGGTCGGCGCGGCACGGTCCCGGGTCGAGTCCGCCCAGGCGGAGGTGGGCCGGCTCCGGGAGTCGCTGAAAGCCGGCGAGGACCGTCGCCGGCAGGCACAAAGCGAGTTCACCGCACTGGAGTCCCAGGTGGCCGGTGTCGAGGACGGCGAAGAGAGCCTCGATGCGGAGTACGAGGCGGCGAGTGAGGCGCTGGACGCCGTCGTGGCGGAAATCGATGTCCTGAAGGCCGCCGAGCGCGAGGCGGAACGCGAACGAGGGGCGCTCGCGGCACGGCGTGAGGCCCTGGAGCTGGGCCTGAACCGCAAGGACGGCTCGGAGCGGGTGCTGGCCTCCGGGGCACCCGGAGTCCTGGGGCCGCTGGCCGCCATGCTGGCCGTGGAGCCAGGCTACGAGGCCGCCGTCGCCGCGGCCCTGGGCAGTTGCTCCGACGCCATTGTGGTGCGGGACGCCGGGTCCGCCGCCGCGGCGCTTCAACTCCTCAAGGACCACGACGCCGGCCGTGCCGCGCTGCTCGTGGCAGACGCCGCGCCGGATGATTCCGCGCCGGACGCGGCCGCCGCACCGGATGTTGCCGGCCTGCCCGCCGGGGCGCGCTGGGCGGTTGCCCTCGTGGCGCCGGCCGCAGACGCCGCAACCGGCGTGCCGTTGCGGGAACTGCTCGTCCGCCTCCTTGCCAACACCGCCGTCGTGGCGGATCTCCGGGAGGCGGCCGCCCTGATCGCACTGCACCCCGGGCTGACCGCGGTCACCCGCGCCGGGGACGTGTTCTCCGCGCTCGCCGTCCGCGGCGGCTCTGCCTCGGCGCCGTCGCTGCTGGAGGTGCAGGCCGCCGTCGATGACGCCGCCGGCAGGCTCGCCGCCGTCAGCGCGGACCTGGAACGAACCCGCTTTGCCCTGGCTGCTGCCGGGACCCGGCGCACGGCCGCCCGGGACCGGGCCGACGCCGCGCTGGAGCGGCTGCACGATTCGGACGCCCGGCTCGCTGCCGTGGCCGAGCGGCTCGGCCACCTGAACTCGGTCCTCCGCAGCGCCGTCGGCGAAAGCGAACGTCTCGCCGCGTCGCTCGCCCGGGCCGAGGCCGGCATCCAGGCAGAGCAGGACGCGCTGGAAGCGGTCGCGGCCAGGCTGGCCGCCGCGCAGGAAGCGCCTGCCGAGGAAGAGCCCTCGCCGGAGCAGCGTGATGCCCTCGCGGTGGCGGCCCAGGCGGCACGGGCGGCGGAGATGGAGGCGCGGCTGTCGTTGCGCAGCGCCGAGGAGCAGCTCACCGCCGTCCGCAACCGTGCCTCGTCGCTGGAGCGGGCCGCCGCGACCGAACGTCGCGCCCGGGCGGAAGCAGCCGAACGCGCCCGGCGGCGCAGGCTCCAGGCCGGACGGGCCGCGGCCGTCTCGGCCGCCGTCGGCCAGGTGATCGGCTTCCTTGACGTGTCGGTGGAACTGGCCCGCCGGGACCGCGACCGGGCCGAGGAACACCGCGCGCAGCTGGAACAGTCGCTGGTTGAAGTGCGCACCGGCAACGATGCGCTGGCCCGTGAACTGGCCGAGCTGACCGACTCCGTGCAC
>DASSXE010000418.1:0-3230 GCA_035704125.1 Arthrobacter sp. | reverse complement strand
CTGGACCGGTACCTGGCCGAGGGAACCCCGCTGCTGGGCCGCTACCAGGATTACCGGCGGACCGGCGAGGGCCGGTGGCGTGTCAACCTCGCGGCGGCCCGCTGGGCCCCCACCGAGCCGGAATTCCTGACGATCGACGCCCTGGCCGACCGGCTCGAGCGGCGGTTGCACAAACTGTCCGAGCCCGATGATGAAATGACCGTGTGAGCAGCTCCAGCCAAGACCCCGCCGTTTCCAGTTCCGCCGTTTCCAGTTCCCCCGTGTCCAGGCCCGCCAACCGGACGGGACTGCGCCTGCTCCCGCCGCGCGCCCGGCACAGCACGGTTCCGGAGTTGTCCCCGGACCAGCGGGACGCCGTCGGAACCGAACGCGGTTCCGGCCCCGTCCTGGTGCCCGGCGCGCCGGGCACAGGCAAGTCGACGGTCCTGGTCGAGGCCGCCGTCCACCGGGTGCAGCGGGACGGGCTGGATCCGGAGCGGATGCTGATTCTTGCCCCCGGACGGCTCGCCGCCGATGCGCTGCGGGACCGTTTCACCGCCCGGCTCAACCGCAGCCTGAGCACGACGCCGGCGCGCACCTGGGCGTCGTACGCCTTCGATCTGATCCGGCGTGCCAAGGCCGAGGGCATCCTTCCGTTGCCGCGGGCGCCGAAGCTGCTCTCCGGGCCGGAGCAGGACCTGATCATCAAGGAACTTTTGGAGGGCCACGCCCGGGCCGGCTTCGAGCTGCCCTGGCCGGCGGACCTCGATGCGGCCCTGCAGACCCGGGGCTTCCGCCAGGAAGTCCGCCAGCTCTTCGACCGGATCATCGAATCCGGCCGGACCGCCGAGGACTTGGCCGCCCTGGGCCGGCGCTGCGGCCGGCCGGACTGGACCGCCGCCGCGGCACTCTATGCCGAATACCGCGACGTCCTGGACCTGCGCATGCCGGAATCCTTCGATCCGGCCGGCATCATCACCGCGGCCCGCCGGATTTTCCAGGACGCGCCCGATTTCCTGGCCGCGGAACGGGAGCGGCTGCAGCTGATCCTCGTGGACGACATCCAGGAAGCCAACCCGGCGGTCTTCGAGCTGCTGGCCGATATCGCGGCCGGCAAGGATGCCCTGGTCACGTATTGCCCGGACACCGTGGTGCAGGGCTTCCGCGGCGCCCGCCCGGACCTGGTGGCGGAACTGCCGCGGATCCTTGCCCCGGCCGGCGGGACCGTCCTGGAGCGTCCGCTGTGGACCGCGCACCGGCACACGCCCGCCGTGGCCCGGGCCTGGGAGTCCGTCGCCGAACGGATCTCGCTTCGCTCGGGCGGCGCCACCGCCCGCCGGCTCGACCACCCGGCACCCCACCCGGCGGGAGAGGGCACGGTGGAAGGGCACCTGTTGCCCTCGCCCGTGCACGAACTGCGCTACGTCGCCCAGCGGATCCTGGAAGCACAGCTCAACGAGGGCAGGGACCTGGGGGACATTGCCGTGATCGTCCGCAACGGTGGCCAGCTCAGCCAATTGCAGCGCCACCTGGCCGGCCAGGGCATCCCGGTCCGGATCCCGGTGGCCGAATCCGCGGTCCGGGACGAGGTCGCCGTCCGGCCGTTGCTTGACGCCTACGCGGTGGCCCTGGATCCCGCCGTGCTGACACCCGAAGCCGCGGTGTCGCTGCTCACCTCACGCATCGGCGGCGCCAGCTCGATCGAACTCCGGCGGCTCCGCCAGTCGCTGCGCCGTGAGGAGGTGCTGGGCGGGGGCGGCCGCACCAGCGATGCGTTGCTGGTCGAGGCGATGCTGGAGCCGGGAGCGCTGGCAAGCCTCGGCATCGAAGGCCAGTCCGCGCGCCGCGTCGCCCGGATGATCTCTGCCGGCCGGGAAGCGGCCGCAGCTCCGGGGGGCAACGCCGAAACGGTGCTGTGGGCCCTGTGGCACTCCACCGGGTTGGCCGGCCGGTGGACCGAGTCCGCCCTGGCCGGCGGCGCGGCGGGAGCCCGCGCCGACCGTGACCTGGACGCGATGATGGCCCTGTTCCACACCGCAGAACGCTACGTCGACCAGCTGCCCGGCTCCGGGCCGGAACAGTTCCTGGAGTACCTGCTCAGCCAGGAGCTGCCCATGGACACGCTTGCGGCCCGGGCCCAGCTGGAAGACGCGGTGGAACTGATGACACCGGCCAGCGCCGCCGGCCGCGAATGGCCCGTGGTCATCGTTCCCGGGCTGCAGGAGGGCGTCTGGCCCAACACACGGCTCCGCGGCGAGCTGCTGGGCAGCACGCTCTTCGCCGACGCGGTGGAACACGGCGTCGACTATGCCCTCCAGCTCGACCCGCTGAGCCGGCTCCGGGAAATCCGCTACGACGAACTCCGCAGCTTCTCCACCGCGGTGTCGCGGGCCCGGGACGTGCTGATCTGCACCGCCGTGTCCTCCGAGGACGAACAGCCGTCCTCCTTCCTGGACTACGCCGCACCGCTGGCCACCGGGCAGGACCGGCGCGGGTTCACCCCCGTGGAACGTCCGCTGACGCTGCGGGCGCTGGTGGCGGAACTGCGCCAGCACGCCCAGCTCGACGGCGGCACCCCCGAAGCGGCCGAGGCCGCCGACGTCCTGGCGCGCCTCGCCGGCGCCACGCCGCCGGTGCCCGGGGCGCACCCGGACGACTGGTGGGGCCTGGCACCGCTGTCCTCAACGGACCCGGTAGTTCCGCCCGGCGGCACCGTCTTCGTCTCGCCGTCCAAGGTCGAGACCGTCCAGAAATCCCCGCTGGACTGGTTCGTGCAGGCCGCCGGCGGCGAGGCGGCCACGGATTTCGCCCGCAGCCTCGGAACCTTGGTCCACGCCATTGCCCAGGACCTCCCCGACGCCTCCGGCGGTGAATACGTGGCCGAGCTGGTGAAGCGGTGGCCGGCGCTGGGCATGAAGGACAACTGGGAAGGCAGGCTCGACTTCCAGCGCGCCGAGACCATGGTCCGCAAGCTCGCCCAGTACGTGCTGGTCATGCGCAGCGAGGGCAGGAGCCTGCTGGGGGTCGAGCAGGACTTTGAGGTCAAGCTGGCCGACGTCGTCCCGGACGGCGCACCCGGCGGGGAAGAGAGCTGGCCGGCACGGCCCGCCGTGCTCCGCGGCCAGGTCGACAGGCTGGAGATCGACGCCGAGGGCCGGCTGGTGATCGTGGACCTGAAGACCGGCAAACGACAGCCGGGCAAGTCGGAGCTGGAACGCCACCCGCAGCTGGGCGCCTATCAGGCCGCCGTC
>DASSXE010000377.1:0-9723 GCA_035704125.1 Arthrobacter sp. | reverse complement strand
TTCTCCGCCAGGGCCTTGAGCTGCTCAATGGTTCCGGCCGCAACGACCTGGCCCGCACCGTTGACGTTGGCCGGCGTCGCGCCCGTGGCTTCGATGGCCGCAAGGACCTCGGCGGGGTCGCCGCCCACCACGGCGCTCATGCCGGTCGGCGTGACAGCGGCGGCCGCGGCCATGCTGTTGGCGCGGACACGGACGAAGGTCATGGCTTCTTTTTCGGTCAGCACGCCGGCCAGGGCCGACGCCGTGATCTCGCCGACCGAGTGCCCGGCCAGGATGACCGGAAGCGAGCTGAGCTCGACGTCGAACAGCGATTTCGCGGCGACGAGCCCGGCAGCCACGATCAGGGGCTGCGCGACGGCGGTGTCCTTGATGGTGTCCTCATCGGAGGTGGTCCCGTGCGCCGTGAGGTCGATGCCTGCGATTTCGCTGAGGGAGGCCAGATGGCCTGCTACGGAAGGCAGTTCCAGCCAAGGGGCCAAGAATCCGGGGGTCTGTGAGCCCTGTCCAGGGCAGACGATTGCAAGCACGTATCCAGCTTTCCAAATGCCGCGTGATTCATCGGTACTTTCATGCACCAAGCTCACTGGGTCAGTTTGTAGGAAGTCTACAACGGCTCAGCCGCTGTTGCGGGACGGCTGCCGTTCGACGGCGGGCTTCGGCGGGGTCGACAGGCGGCCCACCACCAGCGCCGCCTGGAGCACAAAAGCCTCCCGCGGGATCAGCGGATCCCAGCCCGTCACATCACAGACCCGCTTGAGCCGGTACCTGACGGTGTTGGCGTGGACGAACAGTTCACGGGCGGTGGCCTCAAGCGAATGCCCCAGTTCCAGGTAGGTCCCGAGGGTTTCCACCAACCCGTTCGACGCCGCCAGCAGCGGCCGGTAGATGTTCTTCACCAGCGACCGCCGCGCGGCGTCGTCGCCGGAAATGACACGCTCGGGCAGCAGGTCGTCGGCGGCCACCGGGCGCGGGGCGGACGGCCAGGCGCGCGCGGCGGTCAGGCCCGCGAACGCGGACTGGGCGGAGCTGCTGGCCTCGGGCAGGGAGCCCGCCTCGGCGCCATAGACCACGGGTCCGGGCGCGAACAGTTCACTGAGTTTCTGGCAGGCCGTCTCGCGGTCCTGCACCCCGCCCAGGATCAGGATCAGCCGGTCGCCCTGGATGCCGACCAGGGCGTCCTCGGCGAACCGGCCGGCGGTCCGGCGCAGTTCACTGACGTAGGAGGCGCTGGGCTCCGAGGGGGAGTTGCCCACCATCACGGTGAAACGCTCCTGCGCCTTCCAGCCAAGGGCGGCGATCCGGGACCGCAGGGCATCGGTGTTTTCGCCGCGGAGGATCGCATCGACAATCAGGGCCTCGAGCCGGGTGTCCCAGGACCCGCGCGTCTCGGCGGCCCTGGCGTAGACGTCGGCGGCGGCGAAAGCGACCTCGCGTGAGTAGCGCAGCACTGCCTCGCGCAGGGCGCCCTGGTCGGCTTCCGGGGCAATGATCGGGACCTGTTCCTCGACCACCTCCACCACGATCCGGATCAGCTGGAGGGCCTTCTGCAGGCTGATCGAACGGGTCAGCTCGGTGGGTGCGGTGCCGAAGACGTCCGAAAGGATCCACGACGGGGAGCTGGGCCGTTCGAACCAGGTGACGAAGGCGGCGATGCCGTTCTGGGCGACCATGCCCAGCGCGGAACGTTCATCGGAGTTCAGCCGGCTGTACCAGGGCAGCGAGGTTTCCAGCCGGCGGAGGGTGGTGGTGGACAGCTGTCCCACGCTGGAGCGGAGCTTCTTTAGCGTTTCGGCCTTTTCCGGGGAGAGGGCCCGCGCGGACGGCTTGCGTTGAGCGGGGGTGGTGGTGGGCTCTGCCATGACATCGAGCATACGGTGCCCGCCGCCCAAGCTCCATTTGTGCGAAGGCTACAACTCGGTTTGGGCTGCGTCACAGCGGTTAACGCCCGACGGCGGCCCCCACCGAGGTGGGAACCGCCGTCGGGCGTTTGGGCGAAGCTGCCTAGGAGTCGCCGCCTGCGTTGCCGGTGGTGCCGGCATTGACGTTCAGGAGGCGGTACTTCTCGATCGCCTGGGCCGGTGCCTGGGCATCAACCTCTCCGCGGCGGGCCAGCATCTGCAGCGAACGGACCACGATCGAGTGGATGTCGTTCTTGAAGAAGCGGCGCGCAGCGGCGCGGGTATCGGAGAAGCCGAAGCCGTCGGCGCCGAGCGAAGCGAACTCGTTCGGGACGAACTGCCGGATCTGGTCCGGCACGGCTTTCATGTAGTCCGAGACCGCGACGATCGGTCCGGTGGCGCCGGCGAGCTGTTCGGTGACGAACGGCACGCGGGCCGGCTGGCCCGGGTGGAGGAAGGCGTCTTCCTCGGCGGCCATGGCGTCGCGGCGCAGCTCGGTCCAGGACGTGACGGACCAGACGTCGGCGGAGACGCCCCAGTCCTCGGCGAGTACGCGCTGGGCTTCGAGGGCCCACGGTACGGACACTCCGGAGGCGAGGATCTGCGTGCGCGGGCCGTCGATCTTGGCCGGTGCCAGCAGGTAGATGCCCTTGATGATGCCTTCGACGTCGAGTTCCGCGGGGGCCGCCGGCTGGACGATCGGCTCGTTGTAGACCGTGATGTAATACATCACGTTCCGCGACGGGTCGTTGTCCGCAATTTCTTTTCCGGCTTCGCCGGGGCCGTACATCCGGTTCAGGCCGTCACGCATGATGACGCCGATCTCGTAACCGTAGGCCGGGTCGTAGCTGACGACGGCCGGGTTGGTCGAGGCGAGGATCGGGGAGTGGCCGTCGGCGTGCTGCAGGCCCTCGCCGGTCAGCGTAGTGCGTCCGGCGGTGGCGCCGATGATGAACCCGCGGGTCATCTGGTCCGCGGCGGCCCAGAAGGAATCGCCGGTGCGCTGGAACCCGAACATCGAGTAGAACACGTAGACCGGGATCAGCGGCTCGCCGTGGGTGGCGTACGAGGTGCCGGCGGCGGTGAAGGCGGCAACCGAGCCGGCCTCGTTGATGCCGGCGTGCACGATCTGCCCGGCGATGGACTCCTTGTAGGCCAGGACCAGGTCGCGGTCCACGGACAGGTAGTTCTGGCCGTTCGGGTTGTAGATCTTCGCGGTCGGGAAGAACGCGTCGATACCGAAGGTGCGTGCCTCATCGGGGATGATCGGCACGATCCGGGAGCCGAACTCCTTGTCCCGCATCAGGTCCTTGAGCAACCGCACGAACGCCATGGTGGTGGCGGCCTGCTGCTTGCCGGAACCGCGGTTGGCGACCTCGTAGGCCTTGTCGCCGGGGAGGACGACGTCGGTGTGCTTGGAGCGGCGCTCCGGCACGAACCCGCCGAGGGCCTGGCGGCGTTCCATCAGATACTTGATCTCCGGGGCGTCGGCGCCCGGGTGGTAGTACGGCGGCTGGTACGGGTCGGCTTCGAGCTGCTCGTCCGTGATCGGGATCCGCAGGTGGTCGCGGAACGCCTTCAGGTCCGCCAGGGTCAGCTTCTTCATCTGGTGGGTCGCGTTGCGGCCCTCGAAGTGCGTGCCCAGGCCGTAGCCCTTGACCGTGTGGGCCAGGATGACCGTCGGCTTGCCCTTGAATTCGGTGGCGGCCTTGTAGGCGGCGTAGACCTTGTTGTAGTCATGGCCGCCGCGCTTGAGGTTCCAGATTTCCTGGTCCGTCATGTCCGCGACCATGTCCTTGGTCTGCGGGGTCTTGCCGAAGAAGTGCTCGCGGACGAACCCGCCGGACTCGGCCTTGTACGTCTGGTAGTCGCCGTCGACCGTCTCATTCATGATCTTCACCAGCGAGCCGTCTTCGTCCTTGGCGAGCAGGTTGTCCCACTCGCGGCCCCAGACGACCTTGATGACGTTCCAACCGGCACCGCGGAAGAATGCCTCGAGCTCCTGCATGATCTTGCCGTTGCCGCGGACCGGGCCGTCCAGGCGCTGCAGGTTGCAGTTGATGACGAAGTTGAGGTTGTCGAGCTTGTCGTTCGCGGCAAGCTGCAGCAGGCCGCGGGATTCCGGCTCGTCCATTTCGCCGTCGCCCAGGAATGCCCAGACCTGCTGCTCGGAGGTGTCCTTGATGCCGCGGTTGTGCAGGTAGCGGTTCGACTGCGCCTGGTAGATGG
The DNA here is from genome assembly GCA_035704125.1 of Arthrobacter sp. Classification (GTDB taxonomy): domain Bacteria; phylum Actinomycetota; class Actinomycetes; order Actinomycetales; family Micrococcaceae; genus Arthrobacter. Next base: position 5,596 of record DASSXE010000377.1, on the reverse strand, counting down.
CGTTCATCGGCCCGATGCCCATGGACACGGTCGGGAATTCCCAGAACTCCGGCATCAGGCGCGGGTGCGGGTAGCTGGAGAGCGCGTGGCCCTCCTTGGACTTCTCCTGGCGGAAGCCGTCCAGGTCCTCTTCGCTCAGCCGGCCTTCGAGGAATGCGCGGGAGTACATACCGGGGGAGGCGTGACCCTGGAAGAAGACCTGGTCACCGCCGCCGGGGTGGTCCTTGCCGCGGAAGAAGTGGTTGAAACCGACCTCATAAAGGGTGGCCGCACCGGCGTAGGTGGAGATGTGGCCGCCGACGCCGATCTCGGGGCGCTGCGAGCGGTGCACCATGACGGCGGCGTTCCAGCGCAGCCAGGCACGGTATTTGCGTTCGATTTCTTCATCACCGGGGAACGGAGCTTCCTGGTCCACCGGAATGGTGTTGACGTAGTCGGTGGTGGTCACCATCGGCACGCCCACGCTCTGGGCGCCGGCCCGCTGAAGCAGGCTCCGCATGATGTACTGGGCACGCTCGGTGCCCTGTTCCTGAATCAGGGTATCCAGGGACTCCAGCCATTCGGCGGTCTCTTCCGGATCACGATCAGGCAGCTGGTTAGTCAACCCGCTGAGGATATGGGAGGTATCTTCTCCTGCAGCCACGTCCAACCTCTCTTTGAGCGCATTCACCGGCACCCTCAACTCCGGCAGGGTAACTGCCTGGCGTGAACGCGACGTGTGCGACATATCGGTAACAGCAGCCCGGTCCTGTACGCCGGGCTAGGTGCAATCACAACCAAGCCTGACTGTAGGAGCGGTCGGATGTCCGCGCAGGCATGGTCGTCATCAGCCACTCTAGCCCTGCGCGTGCGAGGATGCGTAGCCGCAGCATGCTGCCGGACCGGTGTTTCGCGGGCATACTGGTTCAGGTACCGGGAGCCCGCCAAGGGTGCCCCGATGGGCCGGTGTGACGCAGAATATGGCGGATCGCGGGGCCTGCAGCTTGAAGCGGAAGCATAAAGGGTGTTGGCTTGTAGTAATGGAAATCACTAGCAGCATGGACTGTGTCTACATCGGACACATCGGGCAGCGCGCCCGGACGCACAAACAGCATAGGAGCAACACGTGAGCGAGGCCGACGCCGCCACTTCGGTAAATGTGGCGGAAAAACTGGGTTTCAAAAACGGGGATCTGATTCAGGAATTCGGTTATGACGACGACGTCGACTTCGACTTGCGTGACGACATCGAGGACCTCACCGGTTCGGAAATCTTCGATGAGGAGGACCACGAGGTGGTCGACGCGGCCATCCTGTGGTGGCGCGAAGGCGACGGGGACCTCGTGGACACCCTGGTCGACTCACTCACCTCGCTGACTGAGGGCGGTGTGGTCTGGGTGCTGACCCCGAAGAAGGGCCGGACCGGCTACGTTTCGCCCTCGGAGCTTCAGGAAGCCGCCCCCACGGCGGGCCTGCACTGCACCACCTCCGCCGGGGTATCCCAGGACTGGAGCGCCACCCGGCTGGTCACCCGGAAGAACAAGTGACCGAAGCCGCGCCGGCGATCCCGCCGGCCGTGCCGGTGGTCGGCGGGGCCGCCCCCGACTTTGAGCTGGCCAACCAGTTCGGCGAGCCGGTCCGGCTCTCGGAACTGCGCGGCCGCACCGTTGTGCTGGTGTTCTTTCCGTTCGCGTTCTCCGGCATCTGCACCGGCGAACTGTGCGAACTGCGGGATAACCCCGCCGTCTTCGAGGATGCCGACGCCGTCGTGCTGGGCATCTCGGTGGACAGCAAATTCGCCCAGCGCGCCTACGCGGAAAAAGAGGGCTACTCCTTCGACCTGCTCGCGGATTTCTGGCCACACGGCGCCGTCGCGGAACGCTACGGCGTCTTCGATGCCGACAGCGGCATGGCCCTCCGCGGGACGTTCATTATCGACGCCGGCGGCACGGTCCGCTACGTCGTCGTGAACCCCCGTGGCCAGGCGCGCGACTTCGCCGCCTACCGCGCAGCGCTGGCGGACCTGGCCGGGAGCTGAGGAAGGAAACGGCATGCGGCAGCGGCAGCCCGGCATAGGTATGACCGGCTTTGCGAGCCTGCCGCCGGTCACCCCGGCGGTGCCGGGCCGCAGCGAGCTGGAGGTCCTGCAGGACATCCTGGGCGTGCTGGCGGGGGAGCGGTTTGCGCTGCTCACCGGCGCCGGACTCAGCACCGACTCGGGCATTCCCGACTACCGCGGCCCGGGGGCCGCCCCGCGGGCGCCTATGACCTACCAGGAATTCATCGGCGCAGCCGAGAACCGCCGCCGCTACTGGGCACGGAACCACATCGGCTGGTCACACCTGCGCCGGGCCGATCCCAACGACGGCCACGCGGCGGTGGCCCGCATGGAACAGCGCGGGCTCCTGACCGGCCTGATCACCCAGAACGTGGACCGGCTCCACGAGGACGCCGGCAGCGTCAACGTGGTGGACCTCCATGGACGCTTCGACCGGGTCATCTGCCTTGCCTGCCGCCGCAACTACAGCCGCTCCCTGCTGGCCGGGGTGCTGGAGGAACTCAACCCCGATTTCCTGGCCGAGGCCCTCGCCGAAGGCGCGGTGGAGATGGCCCCGGACGCGGATGCGACCGTCGAGGATTCGACGCTGATCGAGGGGTTCGTCGTTGCCAACTGCCCGGCCTGCGGCGGAACCCTGAAACCGGACTTCGTCTACTTCGGCGAGAACGTCCCGAAGGACCGGGTGGAACGCTCCTACGCCATGGTGGACGCCGCGGCCGCCCTGCTGGTGGCCGGTTCATCCCTGACCGTCATGAGCGGGCTGCGCTTCGTCCGGCACGCCGCCAAGCAGGGCAAAGAGGTAGTGATCATCAACCGCGGCCAGACCCGCGGCGACGACCTGGCCACCATCAAACTGGAAGCCGGCGTGAGCGAAGCCCTGACCTGGCTTGAGGCGGAACTCCCTGGCCTGTAGGTCCGCCGGGCGGGAGGCCGCCGATTGGCGTTTCGGCCTCCCGTTCCGGTAAGGTCATTGTTCGTTGGTTGACGCATCGAAGCGTGCAAAACCAACGGTGCGGGTCTTTAGCTCAGCTGGTAGAGCGCCACGTTTACACCGTGGATGTCATCGGTTCGATCCCGGTAGGACCCACCATTGATTACCCCGTCGCAGCGGCCTCCTGGCCGCCGCGGCGGGGTTTTTTGCAGTCTTTTCGGCTGCTTGCCCGGCCCCGGCCATAATGTCGGTGCCCGTGCGTACTGTCTCCGGCATGGAACACGTCATCGTCACAACCGGCCCGGACGGGCGTCCCCTGGCAGTCATCCGCGGCGGCCGCGAATGGGTGGTCGGAGCGGAACCGGTGCGTTGGTTTGAGCGGGTCAGCTGGTGGGAGGCGGAGCGGCGGATGCCGAAGGGGCTGAGCCGGGTCGACGTCGAGGTCTGGCAGGTCCAGGCCCGGCTGGGCCGTAACGCCGGATCGGCGCTGACCACCATGGAGATCATCCGGGACGGTCTGGGTGGCGGCTGGCGGCTGCGGGAGGCGGTGGCAGACGCGGCATGAATCGCGGGCCCGTACTCCGGGCATTGGAAAAGCCTTCCACCGCGACTATTGGGGGATGCCGCGGTGGAAGGCTTGAAAAAAAGATACCGGAAATGCGACGAAATGTGAAACTCAAAGCGGTTGAATTTCGCCATCGACGGGACTTATTCGCCGCTGTGTATTTCAGTGCTGTTGCACCGGAACGAAGACCCGCGGCTGGTCCCTCCAGCTGGGTTCCATGTCCGCGATGGTCTCGCGCATGATCTTGTCCGACGCCTCCCGGGCCGCGGCGCCGTTGCCCGTGGCGATCGCTTCGGCCACGTCCACGTGCCACTGCAGGGCGTAGGTCTGCGGGTGGTCCGGCATCAGGCCGTGAGTGGTGCGCCCGGTGAGCGTCTCCGCCACCTGGCCCACCAGGTTCGCGAACATCTCATTCCCGGACCCGGTCAGCAGCAGCGAGTGGAAGCGGATGTCCAGGTCAAGGAACCGCGGCACGTCCCCGGCCACGCCGGCCTCCCGCATGGCGTGCGAGATCTCCACCAGTTCGCTACGGATGTCATCCGGGGCATTGGCGGCCGCCAGTTCGGCTGCCACCGGCTCCACCGCAGTGCGCAGCTCGGCCAGGGACCGCAGCTGCGCACCCCGGCCTTCACCGGCCAGGCGCCAGCGGATCACGGACGGGTCGAACGGGTTCCACCGGTTGGCCGGCAGTACGCGGATGCCCACCCGCTTGGTGGTTTCCACCAGGCCTAGGGACTGCAGCACCCGGACCGCCTCGCGGACCACCGACCGGGAGACCTTCAGTTCGTCCTCCAGGTGTTCCGCCAGCATGACGTGGCCCGTGGGCAGCTCGCCGGTGACGATCCGGGTGCCCAGGTGCTCGATGGCTCGGTGGTGGAGGCTTGTCGGCATAGTCGTAAGCATAATGGCGCAGGCCGTCATCGCCGACGCCAACGGGCACACCGGCGGCGGAAAATCATAGACTGTCTAGGAGGCGGCGTTTTCGGCCAGCCAACTGCACTCGTTGCACACAATGAATTGGAGTTTTGATGTCAGCACACATCGGTGTCACCGGCCTTGCGGTGATGGGGGCAAACCTCGCCCGTAACCTTGCCCGCAACGGCTTCACGGTGGCCCTCCACAACCGTTCGGTGGAAAAGACCGACGCGCTGCTCGAAAAGCACGGCTCCGAGGGTGACTTCATCCGCACGGAAACGCTGCAGGAACTCGTCGACTCGCTGGAGAAGCCGCGCCGCGTGCTCATCATGGTCAAGGCCGGCAAGCCCGTGGACTCCGTCATCGAGCAGCTTGAACCGCTGCTGGAAGCCGGCGACATCATCATCGACGCCGGCAACTCGCACTACGAGGACACCCGCCGCCGCGAGGCCGCCCTCGCGAAGAAGGACCTGCACTTCGTGGGGATCGGTGTCTCTGGAGGCGAGGAGGGTGCCCTCAACGGGCCCTCGATCATGCCCGGCGGTTCCAAGGAGTCATACCAGGCGCTCGGCCCGCTGCTGGAGAAGATCTCGGCCCACGTCGACGGCCAGCCCTGCTGCGCCTGGATTGGCACCGACGGCGCCGGCCACTTCGTGAAGATGGTCCACAACGGCATTGAATACGCTGACATGCAGGTCATCGGCGAGGCCTTCGACCTGCTGCGCTCCGGCGCCGGCATTGAACCGGCCGAGCAGTCCAAGATCTTCGCCGAGTGGAACAAGGGCGACCTTGCCTCCTTCCTGATCGAAATCTCCGCCGAGGTCCTCGGCCACGTGGACGCGACGACGGGCAAGCCGTTCGTCGACGTCGTGGTGGACGCCGCCGGGCAGAAGGGGACCGGCCGCTGGACCGTCATCTCCGCGCTCGAACTGGGTTCTCCGGTGTCCGGCATTGCCGAGTCGGTCTTCGCCCGGGCCCTGTCCTCCCAGGCCGAACAGCGCAAGCTGGCCCAGGAGCTGCTCGCCGGCGGCGAGGCCGCCGTCGAGGTCCCCGAGACCTTCGTCGAGGACGTCCGCCAGGCCCTTTACGCCTCCAAGCTGGTCTCCTACGCCCAGGGGCTGGACATGCTCACCTCCGCGGCCAAGGAG
>DASSXE010000367.1:0-5188 GCA_035704125.1 Arthrobacter sp. | reverse complement strand
CTGGCGCTAGCGGCCGTGGACTTTATCGAGGACATCCGGCTCGTCGACGGGCCGGTGCTGTGGACCGCCTGGGCGGCCGGGATTGCCGGTGGAGCGTACCTGCTCTGGCACAGCGGCAGGCGGCACACCCTCAGCGCGACGACCGTGGTCATCACCGCCGCCCTCCTGCTGGGCGCGGCCCTGGTTGCCGGGACGCACCTGATGCTGATCTACGTCTGGTCCGTCTTCCCGGAGGAACTGCCGTGGGAGACGCTCGCCTGGAGCGTTCCCGCCGTCGCCGGCTTGATGTTCTGGCTGCTCCGGCTGCACGGCATCTGGGGCCGGAAACCGTTCCTGGCCGCCATTCCCGCCCCGGTCCGCCCGGTGGCGCACCGGGTCCGCTCGACCGCCGCGGCAACAGCTGCCCTGCTGGGTGTCGTGTTCCTCTCCGCCGTGCAGGTCAATGCCTATTTCGGGCTGAACCACTCGGTCAGCGACCTGACCGGAACCGCCGTCGCCCGCATCCCGGTGCTGGAGGACGCGCTCAAGCGCCAGCCGGGGGAGTCACCGGCCGTCCGGCTGTCCGACTGGACCACACCCGGCGGCTTGCCTCCGGATGGCACCATCCGGAAAACCGCCATCCCCGGCACCGTGTCCGGTTTCCACAGCCGCGACGCCTACGTCTATTTTCCGCCCGCGTACCAGGGCTCACCGCGGCCGGCCCTGCCGGTCCTGGTGCTCTTCTCCGGTCAGCCCGGTGCGCCGTCGGACTGGCTGACCGGAGGCGCGCTGCGCAGCCGGATGGACCGCTTCGCTGCCGATCACGGCGGCGTGGCACCGGTGGTGGTGGTGGTGGACCCGAACGGCTCCGCGTCCGGCAACACCCTGTGCATGGACAGCCGGATCGCCCGGGCGGACACCTTCCTCTCACGCGACGTGCCGGACTGGATCCGCAGCACCCTGGACGTCAACACCGACCCGCAGCAGTGGGCCGTCGGTGGATTCTCCTACGGCGCCACCTGCGCCATGCAAATGGTGACCCGGCATCCGGACATCTACAGCGCCGCCCTGGCGTTCTCCAGCGAGAAGGAACCTGCCCTGGCCAAGGAACGGCACAAGACCATTGATGCCTCCTTCGGCGGCGACACCGCGGCCTTCGAGGCGCTGACGCCGATGCGCCTGTTGCAGGAACGGCGTTACGAGGGCAAGGCCATCTACTTCGGAGCCGGCGAACGCGACCCGGAGTTCATCGAGTACATGGCGCTGCTCTCCGCTGCCGCCCGCAAGGCCGGCTTCGACGTGGAGGCCCACCGGATTCCCAATGCCGGGCATTCGTGGGAAACCGCCTCCCGCGGCATGCCGGGCGGCCTGGACTTCCTCGCGGCACGGTGGGGGATCAAACGATGACGCGGCTGCGCTCCATCCTTGCCCAGGCCCGGCAGCTGCCGTTCACGCTGTCCGTGCTGGCGGTATTCCTGTTCACCGCGGCCGCCACCGGCAGCTTCCTCGACGGGCCGCCCGAGCCGATGCTGGACTTCGCGTCGGTCAGCGTCCAGGGACTGCAGGCGGGCCGCTGGTGGTCCATGTTCACCTCAATGTTCTTTGCCACCAACCCGCTGGCCTACCTTGCGGCGTCGCTGATGATCCTGGGACTGCTGGGCGTGGCGGAGCGGCGCGTGGGCTCGCTCCGCACCGCGGTGTTCTTCTTCGCCGGGCAGTTCGCCGCCGTCTCGCTCTTCCTGCTGGTCACCCAGCTGGCGCGCTACGCCGGCGACGGCTGGCTGGGCCTGATGGTGGACGCGCCGCTGATCGGACCCTACGCGGCCATCCTGGCGGTCGTGCTGGCAGCCTGTGGGCTGCTGCCTACGCTGTGGCAGCGGCGGCTGCGGACGGCGGTGCTGTCCGCCGCGCTGCTGCTGGTGCTCTACGTCGGCCACCCGGAGACCGTGGTGGGCCTGGCGGGGGCGGTCGTGGGACTGCTGGCAGGCTGGTGGCTGCAGGGGGACAAAGGGACCCTGCAGCGGCACCGCTCCACCGGCCGGGAAACCCGGAACCTGCTGGCCCTCACCGTGGCCATTTTCGCCGTCGGGCCCATCCTGACCGCGGCCGTGCGGACCGCCACGGGCCCGCTGGCGCTGCTGCGCGACGTCGTGCTGAACCCGCTGCCCACCCTGACGCAGCTGGAACAGAACTGCGGCGGGACCGTGGACGCCAACTGCCTCGAGGCCGGCCGGCTGGGCTTCGCCGGCCCGCTGGGCCTCGCGCTGGCGGTGGTGCCGGTGGTGTTGCTGCTGATCTGCGCCGACGGCATGCGGCACGGGCGCCAACTGGCGCTGCGGATCGCCGTGCTGGTGCAGCTGGGAATCACCGCACTGGCCGCCGTCTACCTGGCCCTGTTCGCCAGGATTCCGCACTACCCGAACCGGCCGCACACGGCGATCATGGGATCCGGCTTCGTCCACGTCCTGCCGCTGGTCGCGGTGCCGCTGGCGCTGGTGCTGCTGCTCTTCGCCAACCGCCGGCTCTTCCGGGTGGAAACCACGCGCCGGGCCCGGCGCGTGCTGGCCCTGGCCGTCGGCGGCACCTTCCTGGTGCTGGCGGGCGGCTACACCGGGTCCTGGTTCGCCGCCGGCGGGCTGGAGCGCGACGGCGGCTGGCAGGGGCTCGCGGCGGAACTGGCGAGGCAGTACCTGCCGCTGCCGATCCCCGGCACCTACAACCGCGTCTTCCAGGACCGCAACCCCGTGGAGGCCTTCCTGTTCGCCTACTCGGGCATCGCCTTCTGGGTAGTGGCCCTGGCCGGTGTGTGGCTGGTGCTGTTGCGCCGGCCGCATGGCACCGACGCCGGCAGCGGCGACCGGGAAGTGGCGCGGCGGCTGGTGCATCAGGGCGGTGACTCGCTGTCCTGGATGGCACTGTGGGAGCCCAACAAGTTCTGGTTCAGCCCGGGCCCGCGCGGGGCGGTGGCCTACCAGCAGCACAACAACGTCGCGCTGACCCTCGGCGGCCCGCTCGGCCCGGCGGAGAACCGGGAGGACACCGCGGCGCAGTTCCTGGACTTCTGCACCGAACACGCCCTGATTCCATGCTTCTATTCCTGCACCGACGAGCTCTGGCCCATGCTCGAGGCGCGCGGCTACCGCCGGCTGGCCGTCGCCCAGGAAACCCGCCTGGGCCTGCAGGAACTGACGTTCAAGGGCAAGGAATGGCAGAACGTGCGGACCGCGCTGAACCGTGCGGCCAAGACCGGCGTACACGCCGTCTGGGGCCGCTACCGGGACTTCTCGCCGGCCCTGCGCGCCCAGCTCAGTGAGGTCTCGGAGGAGTGGGCGGCGCGGAAGTCCGTGCCGGAAATGGGATTCACCCTGGGCGGCCTCGACGAACTTAACGATGACGAGGTGCTCTGCTGCCTGGCGGTGGACGCCGCCGGCCGCGTCCATGGTGTCACCAGCTGGCTTCCGGTGTACGACGGCGGCGCCTTGGTCAGCTGGACGCTGGACTTCATGCGCCGCCGCGCGGACTCCTTCCCGGGCGTGATGGAGTTCCTGATCGCCTCCGCAGTGCTGGAATTGCGGGACTCGGTGGACGTCATCTCGCTCTCCGGGTCCCCGCTGGCCAAGGACGACACCCGGGAGGACGGCCAGGACGGGCCGAAGGCGGGAGAAGGCCTGGCCGGGATCCTGGATGTGGTGGGCCGCGCGCTCGAACCCGTCTATGGCTTCCGCTCGCTGGCGACATTCAAGTCCAGGTTCAAGCCCGAATACCGCACGCTTTACCTGTACTACCAGGACCCGCTGCAGCTGCCCGCCATCGGCCGGGCCCTCAGCCGGGCCTATCTGCCGGACCTTTCGGTCCGGCAGAGCGCCCGGCTGCTGAGCACCCTGGTCCGCTAGGACAAAAAAATGATCCCCGGCTCTACGCCGGGGATCATTTCAGCGCGGGATGCCGGAGGCAGCCCTGCCGTTGGAACTAGACGACAGTGACGCCGGTGGCCTGGGGGCCCTTGGCGCCCTGGCCGATTTCGAACTGAACGCGCTGGTTCTCATCGAGGGTCTTGAAGCCGCCGGTCTGGATTTCGGAGTAGTGGACGAAGACGTCGCCATCAGCGTCATCCGGGGTAATGAAGCCGAAGCCCTTTTCAGCGTTAAACCACTTGACGGTTCCCTGAGCCATTTAATTCTCCTCATTTTCGAACTTGAGAAAGTCCGGCGCACTTTACGCCGGGCTTGGTCACTCCGCGGGAAGAACCTTGGCATCCGTCCGGGACTCCGGGCTTCGGCGGCAGGAGCTCCACGCTCGCAACATGTCTTGCGAGCATGAAAAACACCTACACAAAGACTGGTCTAAGAATTTCATGCCGCCCGGAGCCAGGTCAACGGGCCCGGCGGATAAATCCAGAAATTTTATGTAACAAGCTGGTGAACGAATTGGGCAGGGGTTTGGCTGCAAATGCATGCCGCCGATAACGCCGCGACATTTGCCCGGGCGCCCGGTCCCGGGGTGCTAGAAGAGCCGGGACTCGCTGTCGTCCACGCCGCGCATGGCGTCGTAATCCAGGGTCACGCAGTCGATGCCCCGGTCGTTCGCCAGGACCCTGGCCTGCGGCTTGATTTGCTGGGCCGCGAAAATGCCCCGCACCGGAGCCAGCAGCGGGTCGCGGTTGAGCAGTTCCAGGTACCGGGTGAGCTGTTCGACGCCGTCGATGTCCCCCCGGCGCTTCAACTCGATCGCCACCGTGCCGCCGCCGGCGTCGCGGGCCAGGATGTCCACCGGGCCGATCGCGGTGAAGTATTCCCGCCGGATCAGCGAAAAGCCCTCGCCGAGGGTCTCGATCTGTTCGGCCAGCAGGCGCTGCAGATCCGCCTCCACGCCGTCCTTGATCAGGCCGGGGTCCTGCCCGAGTTCGTGGGACGTGTCGTGCAACTGTTCGTGGATGTTGATGATGAGCCGGTCATCGGTCTTGGTGGACTGCACCGTCCACTGTTCGATGACGCCCACCTCGACGTCCACCTCGTCCGGGGTGGACACCCGCAGCCGGGCCGGGGGGCTCATCCAGTTCAGCGGCTTATAGGAACCGCCGTCGGAATGGACCAGCACCGAACCGTCAGCCTTCACCACCAGCAGGCGGGTGGCGAGCGGGAGGTGGGCCTTGAGCCGGCCGACATAATCTACGGAGCAACGGGCTATGACTAAACGCACCCGGTCAACA
>DASSXE010000227.1:0-3939 GCA_035704125.1 Arthrobacter sp. | reverse complement strand
GGCGCCACGACGCCGCGCCAGTTGGTCAGCACGACGTCGACGCCCTGGTCGGTGAGCGGCTTGATGCCGGGCAGCGCCGGGACCTCGGCCTTGCCGGAGACGGCGAGCGCCCGGACCTTCCCGGCCTTGACCTGCTCGGCGTACTCGCCGATGCCGGAGATGCCGGCCTGGACCTTGTTGCCCAGCAGCGCGGCGATGGATTCGCCGCCGCCGGAGTAGCCGATGTAGTTCAGTTTGTCCGACTCGACGCCCTGGGACTTCAGGATCTGGCCGGCCAGGATGTGGTCCGCGCCGCCGGCGGAGCCGCCGGTGATGGCGACGCCCTTGCCGTTGGCCTTGATGTCGTCCACGAGGTCCTTGACGGACTGGTATTTGGACGAGGCGGGAACCACCAGGACCAGCGGCTCCTCGGTCAGGCGGGCGATCGGGGTGGTGTCCTCGAGCCGGGACTTGGCTCCGTTGGTCTCCACGGCGCCGACCATCACATAGCCCATCACCATCAGGGTGTTGGCGTCCTTTTCCGTGGCCAGCTTGGCCAGGCCGTTGGTGCCGCCGCCGCCGCCGATGTTCGTGACCTGGGCCGAGGAGACCAGCTTGTTGGACTGCAGGTCCGCCTGGATGGCCCGGCCGGTCTGGTCCCAGCCGCCGCCCGGGTTCGCGGGGACGATGATGCTGAGCTTCTTGATCGGGTCGGCCGCGGCGGCGGACCCGCCGGACGTGCCGGTTCCGGTGCTGCCCCCGCAGGCGGCCAGGGCCAGCGCGAGGCCGGCCGCTCCGGCGGTCAGGGTGGCCCGGCGTGTGAAGGTGTGGTGGAACGTCATGATCTCTCCTTGGACACATGTGATGCACATCATTGGAATCACTTCCCCGACCGTAGGGGCGGCCCCGGGCCGGGAATAGTATTCGGACGTAGAGGTAGTAGTGGTCATATTGGTCACGGGTTCCCGGCGGCTTCGGGCACCCGGCGGTGCGGCCGGATGGCAGACTTGTGAGGTGTTTCACAGCGTCCCGCTCCGCTTCCAGCTGGTGGCCCTCCAGCTGGCCATCGTCCTGGCCGTGCTCACGGCCGTGGGGGCGGTGACCATCCGGATGCAGGAAGCGCAGCTGCGGGACGCCTACAAGAGCCGCCTGATCGGGGTGGCGGAGAGCGTGGCCCGCCTGCCCTCGGTGGTCGACGCCTTCGGCACCCCCTCCCCCGCGGAGACCATCCAGCCGATCGCGGAGGTCATCCGGCAGGCCTCGAACGTGACCTACGTGGTGGTGACGGACCGGTTCGGGGTACGCCAGTCGCACCCCAACCCGGACGAGATCGGCCGGCACGTCTCGACCGATCCCTCCGTCCCGCTCTCCGGCGACATCTACGTGGGCACCCAGACCGGCACCCTCGGCGAGTCCTGGCGGGTCAAGGTGCCCATCTTCGACCGGGCCGGGGCCGTGATCGGTTCCGCCTCGGTGGGAGTCCTGGAGTCCACGCTCGCCGCCGACCTCTACGAGGACCTGCCGCAGCTCTTCGGCTGGCTGCTGGGGGCGGCACTGCTGGGATCCCTGGGCGCCATGTACATCTCCAAACTGGTGTGGCGCCGGATCTACAAACTGGAACCCGAGGACATCGCGGCGCTGCTGGAGACCCGCGACGCGATGCTGCACGGACTGGGCGAGGGGCTGGTGGCGGTGGACGCCGAGGGCACGGTGGCGCTGGTCAACGATGAGGCGCGCCGGCTGCTGGACGTGGGCGAGGAGATCCTCGGGTCCGCCGCCACGGCCTCGCTGGAACCGGGCATCCACCGGCTGCTGGCGGCCGGGGCCGGCACCGAGGAACTGGTGCTCTCCGGGGAGCGGATCCTGCTGGGGAAGGTGAACGCGGCCACCGTGGACGGCCGGGAGGTGGGCAAGGTCCTGATCCTGCGCGACCGGACCGAGCTGCACGCCATGCTGCGCGACCGGGACGGGGCACTGGACGTGACCCAGGCGCTGCGGGCGCAGGCGCACGAGTTCGCCAACAAGCTGCACGTCATCTCCGGGCTGCTGGAGCTGGGCGAACAGTCCAAGGCCGTCGAGTACCTGGGCCGCAGCAGCAGCGACGCCGCGTTCGTCAACCGGCCGCTGGCCGCCGGAATCACCGACGACGGCGTGCGCGCCCTGCTGATCGCCAAGTCCACGGTCTGCGCCGAGCGCGGCATCGACATAGTGGTGGCACCGGAGTCCGTGTGCTCCCCCGACGGCACCGACGACGTGATCACCGTGATGGGCAACCTGATCGACAACGCCGTGGACGCCGCCGGATACGACAGCACGGTCGCCGTCGCCCTGGCGCAGTCCCCCGACGGCGGCCGGGTGCTGACCGTGGACGACGACGGGCCGGGCGTCCTGGAGGCGGACCGGGAAGCGGTCTTCGAGGCCGGGGTGACCAGCAAGGCACCTGACGGCATCAACACCCGCGGCCTGGGCCTGGCCCTGGTCCAACGGGTGGCGCAGCGGCGGGGAGGCGCCGCCGCGGTGTCCCGGTCCGCGCTTGGCGGCGCGCGCTTTACCGTAACTTTCAGCACAGCAACTTTCAGCACAGCCGGACCCGCAACGGCGGGACCGGCCACCGGGGCGCACACCCCAGAAGAGGCGGAACTGAAACGACTATGAGCGGCATACGCACCCTCATCATCGACGATGACGTGGCGGTGGCGGGGATCCATCACGGCTTCCTGCTGGCACGCGGTGGTTTCGACGTGGTCGGCACCGCACACTCCGGCCAGCAGGGCCTGGACCTCGCGGCGGCGCTGCTGCCGGACCTGGTCCTGCTGGACATCCACCTGCCGGACATGTCCGGGCTGGAGGTGCTGCAGGCCCTGCGCAACCGGCCGCAGCGGCCGGTGGATGTCCTGGTGATCACGGCGTCCCGGGAGCTGGAGACGGTGCGCTCGGCGATGGCCGGCGGCGTGCTGCACTACCTCGTCAAACCCTTTACCTCGCAGGCACTGAACCAGCGGCTGGACGAGTACGTGGCCCTGCGTGACGAGCTCGCCGCCGGTTCCGCGGCCGGCCCGCTGGACCAGGAGCGGATCGACCGGCTGGTGGCGCCGTCCCGCAGGGCGGCGGCACCGGCGGTACCTGAGGCGTCGGCGTCGGCGAACGAGCGTGCGGACTCGGCCGGCCCGGCGCTGACCCCGGCGGCGAGGTTGCCGAAAGGTCTCTCCCGGCCGACTCTGGACGCGGTGATTGAGGCGCTGCAGGCCAGCCCCGGCGACGTCTCTGCTGCGGGCCTGGCGCTGCGGCTCGGACTCTCACGGGTCAGCGCGCGCCGCTACCTCGAGTATCTGGTGGTCAACGGCTATGCCCGGCTCACCCCGCGGTACGGAGCTGCAGGCCGGCCGGAGAACAGGTACCTCTGGCTCCGGTGATCATGTCCATCCTCGGAGGGAATCCGGGCCAGGTCCGGCTGCAACCGACCCTCATCTGACGGAAATGGGTGGGAATTCAGTCCCCGGCCGGTAGAGTCAGCCACCAGCCGCCTCGAGAAGCTACCGCCCGGCGCGCCGCAGCGTCGCTTCGGCGTGCTTGAGGATGGGACCATCGATCATTTTCCCCTGGTACTGGAAAACTCCCGTGCCGGCGGCAGTGGCGGCGGCGAGCAGTTCCCGGGCCGCTGCGACATCGGATTCGGACGGGGCGTAGGCTTCCCGGACGACGGCTACCTGGTTCGGGTGGATGCAGGCTTTGGAGCCGAACCCGGAGGCGACGGCGTCCCGGGACTCCTCGGCCAGGCCGTCGAGGTCGGGAATGTTGACGTAAACCGAGTCAACCGCCTCCTTGCCGAAGGCCCGGGCGGCCAGCAGCACCGTGGAGCGGGCGTGCAGCGCCACCGCGCGGTAGCCGCCGTCGTCGTTCCGGCTGGAGGTGCCGCCGAGTGAGGCGAGCAGGTCTTCGGCGCCCCACATCAGCGCCACC
>DASSXE010000408.1:0-6917 GCA_035704125.1 Arthrobacter sp. | reverse complement strand
GCCGCGCCGGCGCTGGTCTTCCAGGCCGAGGCGGTCACGCCGACGGACCGGCGTTCCGGCACGATGACGCCGTGGCCGCTGAAGGCCGAGACGGAGCGGATGATCGCGCCGAGGTTGCGGGGGTCCGTGATGCCGTCGAGGGCGACGAAGAGCGGGGCGTTGGCGACGTGGCCCTTCTTCCAGCTCTCGATGGTCTCCTCGGCCAGGTCGAACGCGTCCTGGTACTCATACGGCGGGATCTGCAGCACCAGGCCCTGGTGGATGGCGTCGTCAGTCATCCGGTCCAGTTCGGGCTTGCCGGTTTCCAGCAGCGGGATGCCGCGTTCGGCCGCGAGCTTGAGGGATTCCTTGACCCGGTCGTCCATTTCGATCCGGATGGCCACGTGCAGGGCCTTCGCGGGGATGCCCGCGCGGAGCGCTTCGACCACGGAGTTGCGTCCGGTGACGACTTCCTCCGTGGCGCGGCCCTTGGGACCGGAGCGGGCGCCGGCGTTGCGGGCACCGGTGCCCGTCCCGCGCTTGGCAGCGGAGCGTTCCGCGAGCTGCTTGCTCTTGTGCGCCTTGTGGTAGGGACGGTCCTCCGCCTTGGGAGTGGGGCCCTTGCCCTCGAGGGCCTTGCGGCCGTGGCCGCCGGTCCCGACGGTGGGGCCCTTCTTCATTTTGACCGAGCGGCGACCGTTGTTGGCCATGAGTTTCACCCTTTTAACTACGCGATTCGTTGATACGTCTGGACTCCAGTCTACTGACTCGCGTTAAATCCTCGACCGCGCGCTCTCCGGCCCGGCCGGTCAGGGGCGCTTCCCCGGGGCCGTCAGCCGCGCTTGAGGCTCCACGTCGCGCCGGCGGTTCCGTCCTCGACCACGACGCCGGCCGCGGCCAGGGTGTCCCGGATCGCGTCAGAGGCCGCCCAGTCCTTGTCCGCCCGGGCCCGGGCCCGGGCGGCGAGCTGCGCCTCGACCAGCACCCCCAGCGCGGCGTCGGCGTGCTCGTCGGCTGCGGGCGCCGCGGTGTCGTTGAGGCCTAGGACCCCCAACATGGCGTGTAGCTCGTGGAGCGCCTGGCGGGCGACATCCAGCCGCCCCTCAGTGAGCGCGGTGTTACCCGCACGGACGGTCTCGTGCACGACGGCGAGGGCCTGGGGCACGTTCAGGTCGTCGTCCATGGCGCGGCCGAACGCCTCGGGCACCGCTCCGTCGGACGCGACGCTGTAAGGCCCGCCGTCGGAGAGTGCCCGGATGGCACGGCTGAGGAACCCGTCGATGCGCTCGACGGCGGCTCCGGCCTCCTGCAGCGAGGTGGGCTGGTAATCCAGCACCGAGCGGTACTGCGCCTGGCCGAGGTAGTAACGGACCACCCGCGGCGTGGCCAGCTCCAGCATTTCGGCGGGGCTGATGGTGTTGCCGATGGATTTGGACATCTTCTCGCCGGCGTAGGTGACCATGCCGTTGTGCATCCAGAAGTTGGCGAAGCCATGGCCGGCGGCCTGCGACTGGGCCATCTCGTTCTCGTGGTGCGGGAAGCGCAGGTCAAGCCCGCCGCCATGAATGTCGAACTCGGTGCCGAGGTATTTGGTGACCATCGCGGAGCACTCGAGGTGCCAGCCGGGACGGCCGGTGCCCCACGGCGAGGCCCAGCCCGCCGTCGCCGGCTCGCCGTCCTTGTGGCCCTTCCACAGCGCGAAGTCCCGCGGGTCCTTCTTCCCCCGCGGGTCGGCGTCGGGGGCGCCCTGCATGTCGTCAATCTTCTGCCGGGTGAGCGAGCCGTAGGAGGACCAGGAACGAACGTCGAAGTAGACGTCCCCGGAACCGTCGAGCGCCGGGTAGGCGTGGCCGCGGTCGATCAGCTGCTGGATCAGGCCATGCATCTCCGGGATGTGGCCGGTGGCGCGCGGTTCGTAGGTGGGGCGGGAGACTCCCAGGGCGTCGTAGGCCTTGAGGAATTCCTGCTCGTACCGGTAGGCCAGTGCCCACCATTCCTCGTCGCGGACCGTGCCGGGCCCGCCGTCGAAGTCCGGGGCGAACGACTCGGCAGACTTGGCCAGGATCTTGTCGTCAATGTCGGTGACGTTGCGGACCGTCGTGACGCGGAAGCCGCGGTACTGGAGCCAGCGGGTGAGCTGGTCGAAGGCGATCGCGGAGCGGATGTGGCCGACGTGCGGCATGCCCTGCACCGTGGCACCGCAGTAGTACAGGCTCACCTTGCCGGGAACCAGGGGGATGAAGTCGCGGACTTCGGCGGATGCAGTGTCATAGAAGCGCAGGGTCACCGGTCCAGATTAGCCGATGGCCGGTTTGCGCTGCCGGGACCGCTACTTGCAGTGCTGGCCGATCTGGTCCATGTCCTGCTGGAGCTGCTTCAGCTGGTCGGTGGTCTGTACGCCGGTGGGGCTGTCGGCGACCTTCTTCATCAGATCCGCCATCTTCTGGATCGGATCGGCCACCTCGGGTGCGACCTTGTCCGCCACCTCCTGGTAGTGCTTGCTGATCTGGCCAGCCTTCTCCTTGTCGCTGCCGGTCGGGACAAAGGTGTCCGTGTTGAGGAACTTGCAGCTGTCATCCACGCTCATCCGGGAGGGCGTGGGCGTGGGGGTTGCGGCCGGCGGCGTGGATCCGGAGCACCCGGCCAGCAGCAGCCCTGCGGCGACGACGACGGCGGGGACTAGCTTTTTCACGGGAGGTCTCCTGACGTTCCGGGAGGGGGTTGTCCCTTAAGCCTAGGCCAGATCGCCCGGGCCGGCGGCGGCCGCCGGGTAGACCAGTGCGGTGGCCGTGGCGGCGATGCCCTCGCCGCGGCCGGTGAAGCCGAGTCCGTCGCTGGTTGTGGCCGAGACGCTCACGGGCGCTCCGGCCGCCTCACTCAGCACCCGCTGGGACTCCTCGCGGCGGGGACCGAACTTGGGCCGGTTCGCCACGAACTGGACGGCAATGTTGCCGATCTCCCAGCCCGCGGCGCGGACGATCCGCGCAGCTTCGGCCAGCAGGGTCACGCCGGAGGCGCCGGCGTACTCCGGGCGGTCGGTGCCGAAGTGGGTCCCGAGGTCGCCGATGCCGCAGGCGGAGAACAGCGCATCGGCGGCCGCGTGGGCTACCGGGTCCCCATCGGAGTGGCCGGCCAGTCCCCGCTCGCCTTCCCAGTGCAGGCCGCCGAGCCACAGCGGCTGCGGCGCCTCCGCCGGGGCGTACGCGTGGACGTCGATGCCGATCCCGGTGCGCGGGAGGGGTATCCGCTGCTGGTTCCCGGCCATGCTCATCCCTCCACCCAGCGGGCGCCGAGGGGACCCTCGAGCAGGCCCTCGGCGAGGATCAGGTCCAGCGGTGTGGTGATTTTCAGGGACTGGCTGGCCCCGCGGACCGCGTGCACGGGAACACCCAGCAGTTCCACCAGCATCGCGTCGTCCGTGACGGCGGCGGCCTGGGCGGCGTCGAAGTCTGCCGCGGCCTGGTGCGCCCGCTGCAGGGTAGCCAGGTCGAAGCCCTGCGGGGTCTGCACCGCCCTGAGGACTTCGCGGGGCGCGGTCCCGGTGACCAGCTCCGGGGCGATCGCGGCGCCGTCGCCGTGGGTGGGCTCCACGGTCTTGACCGTGTCGACCACGGGCATCACCGGGATGACTGCGGCGGCACCGGCGGACAGGGCAGCCGCCACCCGGTGGAACACGGCTTCCGGCGCGAGCGCGCGGGCCGCGTCATGGACCAGGACGGACTCGGTGCCGGGCAGGAGGGCGGCCAAGGCGGCCCGCACGGACTCGGCGCGGCTCGCCCCGCCGTCGACCACGGTGATCTCAGGCGCCGGCGCGAGGCTCCCAGACGGGGCGGCGCCGGCCCGGTCCTCCCGCAGTTCCGCGGCAAACGCCCCGCACTGGGCCCGCAGTTCCTGGTCCCCCGGCGGAAGCGCGATGCAGATCTGCCGGGCGATTCCGGCCGCCGCGACACCGCGCAGGGCGTGGGTGAGGATGCTGTCACCGCCGAGGGGGACCTTGGCTTTGGGCATGCCGTAGCCCAGCCGCTGGCCCGAACCGGCAGCGACAAGGATGACCGCGGTGACAGGAGCAGCCGATGCAGTGTTCATGCGGACAAGACTACTTCCCGGCACCCCGCTGCGGCCCGGCGAGGCGTCAGGCGGCCGGGTGGGCTGGACGTTTTTGGGCAAAAAGAAGCCCCGGCGGCCGTTACGCCACCGGGGTTCGATTCTTGTTAGGAAGCCAGGACCTCGTCGAGAACGCTTGCGGCCTTCTCTTCGTCGGTCTTCTCAGCCAGTGCCAGTTCTGAAATCAGAATCTGGCGGGCCTTGGCCAGCATGCGCTTCTCCCCTGCGGAGAGACCCCGGTCGTGGTCGCGGCGCCACAGGTCACGAACGACCTCTGCCACCTTGATCACATCACCGGATGCAAGCTTTTCCAGGTTTGCCTTGTAACGGCGCGACCAGTTGGTGGGCTCTTCAGTGAACTCGGCTCGCAGCACGTCGAATACGTGCTCCAGGCCTTCCTTGCCCACTACATCCCGGACCCCAACCAGGTCAACGTTTTCTGCTGGAACTTCAATGGTCAGATCACCCTGAGCCACCTTGAGCTTGAGATACATCTTCTCTTCGCCCTTGACAGTGCGCATCTTGATTTCTTCAATTTTCGCTGCACCGTGGTGAGGGTAAACTACTGTCTCGCCGACCTCAAAAACCATGTGGACATTCCCCTTTCCCGCAGACCAGTTTATCACGATTAAGGCATACGACTGGCATGGATGCGGCTAAGAAACCGCGTGATTCCGCGGAAAATGGCCCGAATCGGCCCCTCAAACCCCTTGACGGATGCGGATAATAGTGCATTGGCCACCCCGTGCCAAGGCCCAGCGGACACTCCTGACAAACGCTGCCGCCGGCGTCCCGGGAGCCGCATCCAGCACCGGACCGGCCGTCACGGACCCGGTCGCGGAATCCTCGTTTGAGCCCTTATGCCGATAGGCTATGGCTGAATACTGTTCCAAGACTCTCAAGGAGTGCGTGACGTGCGTTTCACTGCGATGACCCCGGGCCGGCGCGGCAAGCTGGTATTGGCAACGGCGGCACTTGGCATTGGCCTGCTGTCCGTCTCCGGTTGCGGCTACATCAACCCCCAGCAGACCTCGGTGCAGTACTCGGCGTCGGACGGAACGCGAACGGACCTCGGCCCGGTCCAGCTGCGCAACATGCTGATCATCTCCGACGGCGAGAACAAGCCCGGCCGCGTGATCGGCGCCGTGTACAACACGTCTTCCAACGACGTGAAGCTGACCATCAGCGGGGCCAGCGGTTCGCAGACCCAGGTGCCGATCAAGAAGAACTCTTACGTCCTGCTGAATGACAGCACGGACGCAGCGACGCTCAGCACCACCGGCGGCAAGCCCGGATCCCTGGTGGAGGTGACCCTCCGCGAGGACGGCACCAATATGGAAGCCAAGTTCAAGATGCCGGTCCTGGACGGCACCATCACCGATTACAAGAAGTACCTGCCCACCGCGCAGCCCACCGCTTCCTCGACGGCCTCCGGGTCCGCCGGCGCGACGTCGTCGGCGTCACCGACGTCGTCGGCGTCACCGACGTCGACGTCGTCCGCCTCGCCGACGGCGTCCCCCACGAGTAGCCGCTAGTCCGGCCGCCCACGCTCACGAAAGAGGAGCGGCACCCCTTGGGGGTGCCGCTCCTCTTTTGTCTCCAGGCGCCCTGCACGAGGCCGCGGGCGCCCGCCTAGGGTTCGAACTTGTAGCCGAGCCCGCGCACGGTGATCAGGTGCCGCGGCGCCGACGGGTCGGGCTCGATCTTGCTGCGCAGCCGCTTGACGTGGACGTCCAGGGTCTTGGTGTCACCAACGTAATCGGAACCCCAGACCCGGTCGATCAGCTGGCCGCGGGTGAGCACCCGGCCGGAATTGCGCAGCAGCATCTCCAGCAGCTCAAATTCCTTCAACGGCAAGGACACCTGTTCACCCTGCACGCTCACCACGTGCCGTTCGATGTCCATCCGGACCGGGCCGGCCTGCACGGTGCTGGAGACCAGTTCCTCCGGTTCGCCGTGGCGGCGCAGCACGGCCCTGACCCGGGCCACGAGTTCCCGGGAGGAGTAGGGCTTGGTGACGTAGTCGTCGGCGCCGAGCTCCAGGCCCACCACCTTGTCGATTTCGGCGTCCTTGGCGGTGAGCATAATGACCGGGACCGAGGAGCGCTGCCGCAGCTGCCGGCAGACCTCGGTGCCGGACTGGCCGGGCAGCTGAAGGTCCAGCAGGACCAGGTCGGCGCCGTTGCGGTCGAACTCGGTGATCGCGTCCAGGCCGTTGTCCACAACCGCAACCTCGAACCCTTCCTTGCCCAGCAGGTAGGACAGCGGATCGCTGAACGATTCCTCGTCCTCAACAATAAGAATCCGGCTCAAGCGCTAGCTCCTTGCTCATGGACGCCGGCGGCGTCGCGTCGTTCTGGTCGTTCGGCCCGCGGGCCCCGGCGGGTGCCCGCGGCGGGAACATCCTGGCCCTCCATCTCGGGCAGGCGGATGGTGAAGGTGGACCCCTGGCCGGGCTGGGACCATAGGGTCACCTCGCCGCCGTGGTTGGCCATCACGTGCTTGACGATGCTCAGGCCCAGTCCGGTGCCGCCGGTATGCCGCGACCGGGCGGAGTCCACCCGGTAGAAGCGCTCGAAGACGCGTTCCTGGTCCTCGGGGCTGAGCCCCTCTCCCTGGTCGGTGACGGATACGGCCACCAGGCCGTCGCGGGAGCGGATGCCGACGCCGACGCGGGTGTTTTCGGGCGAGTAGCGGATGGCGTTGTCGATCAGGTTCCGGAGAGCGGTGACCAGCAGGTCCTGGTCGCCATAGACCATCGCGTCCGTCCTGCCGCCCACTACAATCTCGATGTTTTTGCTCTCGGCCGGCAGCTGGGAGCGGTCCACTGCCTC
>DASSXE010000388.1:0-3889 GCA_035704125.1 Arthrobacter sp. | reverse complement strand
TCCGGGTCCTCCAGCGCCTCGACCGTCCCGTCGTCGGCCAGCCCGGTGACCACCAGGCCTTCGCCCACCCGGGCGACGGCCTGGTGGTGTCCGGAGGCAATCCGGACCGAGGCTTTCCCGCCGTCCCACCCCGCGTACAGTCCGCCCACCTTCGACCCGGCGGCGATGCCGACCTCGTGCCAGGCCCACGGGCCGGCGTCGTGGACGGGATCGGGCTCCCGGTGCGGCACCGCACCCGGATTCATGTCCTGGATGAGGGAGCCGCCGTACAGTACGTTCAGCAGCTGGTGCCCCCGGCAGATCCCCAGCAACGGCAGCCCGTCGTCCAGCGCCTGCCGGGCCACGGCCAGATCGAGGTCGTCCTGCTCCGTATTGACGTCGTAGCAGGTCCCGCCGTCGGCCTCGCCGTAGAGCGCGGGATCGAGGTCGCCGCCGCCGGGGAGGACGACGCCGTCGAGTCCGGGCACCGTCCCGGCGGCGGTGAGCAGCACCGGCTCACCGCCGGCGGAGCGCAGCAGGTCGATGATGTAGTCGAAGAGGCCGTTGGCCTCGGCCACCCGGGGGTCAGGGTCCGAGGAACTGCTGAGCCGGACGGGAACGCCGATGCGGGGACGGCGTCCCGTTGCGGGGGAAGAATTCTGCATGGTTCATTCTGCATCACGAGGGCCGCGTCACACCGCCGGACTAGGATTGCCGGATGACCAACAGATATCTCGTGTCCCGCAGCCGCTTCATCGCGGCATCGCCGGAAACCATTTTCGACGTCCTCGCCACCCCCGCGCTGCACAGCGTGATCGACGGCTCGGGAACGGTCAAGGGCGCACAGCCCCGCGGGCCCGAACGGCTGGCGCTCGGCGCGAAGTTCGGCATGGAGATGAAGATCGGCGTCGACTACAAGATCCTGAACACGGTCTGTGAGTTCGAGGAGGGCCGGCGGATCGCCTGGCGGCACTTCTACGGCCACATCTGGCGCTACCTGCTGGAGCCCTCCACCGACACCGCCGGCAACCCGGGCACCCTGGTCACTGAACAATGGGACGCCCGCGAGGTCCCGGCGCGGATCCTGCTCCGCCTGGCAGGCTACCCCCGCCGCCACCCGGCCAGCATCGAACAGACTCTCGCCAAAATTGACAGCTTCCTGTCCTCCGGCGCCGCGCCGGGACCGCGCAGTGCCCCGGAAAACCACTCCTAAGGCCGCCGGATGAGCGCCGCCCGCAGCCTGCACCCCAGCCCGCGGACGCTGGAGGTCGAGAGCCTCGGCCATTTTGACCGGCTGGTGGCGGCAGGAGCCCGTTCCATGCACGGCTGGCATGTCCAGTCGCTGGACCTGCGCGGGCGGCGCGCTGCGCTGGAGACCCTCGACGTCCAGGGCGCCATCTTCCTGGGCTGCACGTTCGACGACGGCGTGGAGGACACGCTCCGCGGCGCGGGCGCGCTGATCTTTCCCAAGCTGGAACAGGTGCCGTTCAACCCCTACCGCGGCAGCCTCTACACGCCGCAGGAGCTCTACGCCGGCATCGCGGATACCCGCTACGAGGACACCCTGGATGCCCGGGTGTACCACTGGAGCATCCGCCCCGGGCAGCGGCACAGGCTCGACGCCACCCTGGCGGCCGCGCTCCATGACCACTCGATCGGCGACGCACTCGACGAATTTACCCGTTCGGGGCTCGCCCAGGGCCGGTCCACCGTCGGCGTGATGGGCGGACACGCTTCCAACCGCGGTTCGGCCGGCTACACCGAGGCCGCGCTGCTGGGCCGCCTGCTGGCCCGGGACGGCCGCCTGGTTGCCACCGGCGGGGGACCCGGCGCCATGGAAGCAGCCAACCTGGGGGCCTACCTGAGCCGGGCAGCCGAACCGGACTTCCAGCGGGCGCTCACTGATCTGGCCGCCGTCCCCGGCTTCCGCCCGTCGGTGTCCGCGTGGGCCCGGGCCGCCGCCGCCGTCGTCGAACGCCACCCGGACGGAACACCGTCGCTGGGAATCCCCACCTGGTTCTACGGCCACGAACCGCCCAACTACTTCGCCACCCACATCGCCAAGTACTTCGCGAACTCCATCCGCGAGGCGATCCTGCTGGAGCTGTGCAACGGCGGGATCATCTTCCTGCCCGGCTCCGGCGGCACCGTCCAGGAAATCTTCCAGGATGCCTGCGAGAACTACTACGCGGCTCCGGAGACCATCACGCCCATGGTGCTGGTGGGGACGGAACACTGGCTGCGCCGGTACCCGGCCTGGCCGCTGCTGCAAAGCCTGGCCTCCGGCCGGCGGATGGAGGACCGGATCTTCCTGGTGGACTCGGTGGAGGAAGCGCTGGCCGTCCTGGCGCCGTGACCCTTCGGACGCCGGCGGGGGCAGCCGCAGCCCCTCAGAGGTCTTTGCGGCAGGGAACGCGGCCCAGCTGGTAGAGGCCGTTCAGGTCTCCGGCGGCCAGGCCGTCGGGCGCGCCGATCTCCGGGTACATCAGCTGGGTCGGGTCGTTGACGTGTTCGAGTCCCATGACGTGGCCCAGCTCGTGCAGGATGACGGCGGTGGCATACGCGGCGCCGTCGCCGCGCTGCAGCTCCTCGGTAATCTGCGGAGCATCCAGTTCCAGGCTCCCGGTCACGAAGCTCTTGGGGCCACTGCCGAAGCTGAAGTGGGTGCTGCCGCCCGTGCCGATCACCGGCCCGTCCAGCTGTGGCGCCTGTTCCGGCGTCGTCCAGACGATCAACAGCGGCGCCCAATGGTCGCCGTAGACGTCCTTTTGGTAGGGGGCGCGTGACTGCGAAGGGGTTTCTGTCGTGGGCCCGTCGTTGACGAACGTGATGCCGGTCGCCTCGGACACCGTGGTGATCGCCTTTTCCACCAGGTTCTCGGCCCCCGCCGGGGCAAGGACGGCGTTAACCACAAAATGCAGCGGCCGGCAGGGCGAGTACCCCACCGGGCTGCCGTCGGCGTTGGTGGCCAGGAACTTGTAGGAGCTGCTCTCCGCTGCCGGTTTGCGGGGCTGGCCCAGCGGCTGCGCCTGCTCTTCGTGCCCCGGCGGCGGGACGGCCAGGGGTTTGCCGTCCGCGGGCACCCCGGCCTGTCGCGGCGCCGTGCTGGCGGTGGGATGTGATGCGGCCCCGGGCGCCTGCCTGGTCTTCGTTCCGTCGGTGAGGCCAAGCAGGCCGGCCAGGCGCGGATCCCCGTAGACCAGGCCGGCGGTGGCAAAGGCGGCGACGGCGATCAGGATGACGGCCGCCAGGTTCCGGACCGTCCGGAGACCGCCCGCGGCACGGCTGTGCCGCGGGCGGCCTCCGGGTCCGGGATCCTCCACTAACCGACCACCGCGCCAAACGCCATGCCGAGCAGGTAGGTGACGGCCGCGGCGCCCAGGCCGATGGCGAGCTGCCGGAGGCCGCGGCTGACCGGTGAGGTGCCGGAGAGCAGTCCGACGACGCCGCCGGTGAGCAGCAGCGCGATGCCGACCAGGCCGGCGGACCCCACGAGTGCGCCGATTCCGGTCATCCCGAGGACGAACGGGATGATCGGGATGATGGCGCCGGAGGCGAAGAAACAGAAGCTCGACGCCGCCGCGCTCCAGGCGGTGCCCACCGCCTCGTGCTGGTCCTCCGCATCGGGCAGTTCCGGCCGCAGCGACAGGCTCGGATCGCAGTCGCAATCCAGCAGCCCCATGCGCTCGGCGACGCGGTGTTCGGCCGCCTCCCGGGACATGCCGCGGGCGAGGTAGACCAGGACGAGTTCGTTGTGTTCGATGTCCAGCGACGGGGCGGCCGCGAGGGTGATCTGGGTGGGCCGGGTGGCGGCCAGCAGCTCCCGCTGGGACCGCACGGAGATGAACTCACCGGCGCCCATCGAGAGCGCACCGGCGAGCAGGCCGGCCACGCCGCTCAACAGCACCAC
>DASSXE010000253.1:0-3854 GCA_035704125.1 Arthrobacter sp. | reverse complement strand
CACAACCTGCAGAACGGGAACTGACGGGGGTCCCGGGTAGATTGGGTCCATGACTGAGACTTCCGCCGCCGGTAGCGATTCCGCCGCTGTGCCTGCCTCCCCGCAGCCCCCTGTCGCCAAGAAAGTTCCCTCCCTCCGCACCCATCACGGCGATGTCTTCGAGGACAACTACGAGTGGCTGCGGGACAAGGAATCGGCGGAGGTGGTGGACCTCTTGAAGGCGGAAAACGCCTACCAGGAGGCCGTCACGGCGGACCAGGAGCCGCTGCGGCAGGCGATCTTCGAGGAGATCAAGGGCCGCACCCAGGAAACCGACCTCTCGGTCCCCAACCGCAAGGACGGCTGGTGGTACTACACCCGATCAGTTGAGGGCAAGGAGTACGGCATCCAGTGCCGGGTCCGGGCCCAGGACAGCGGCGACCGGGTGGCGGACTGGACGCCGCCCGCCGTCGAGGTCGGCGTCGCCGTTCCCGGCGAGGAAGTCCTGCTCGACGGCAACATCGAGGCCGAGGGCAAACCGTTCTTCTCCATCGGCGGCGCCGCGGTGACGATCGACGGAAACCTGTACGCCTACGCCGTGGACAATGCCGGCGACGAACGCTTCACGCTGCGGATCAAGGACCTGCGCACCGGCGAGCTGCTGCCGGACGTGATCGAGAACGTCTTCTACGGCCTCTCCTTCTCCCCCGACGGCACCCGGATCTTCTACACCGTGGTGGACGCGTCGTGGCGGCCGTACCAGGTGAAGTCCCACGTGCTGGGCACCCCGGTGGCCGAGGACGAGGTGGTCTACCAGGAGGACGACGTCGCCATGTGGCTCGGGTTCGAACTCTCCGCGGACCGGCGGCACCTGGTCCTGGGGATCGGCTGCTCCGAGTTCAGCGAGACCCGGCTGCTGCGCTTCGACGCCCCCGACGCCGGGCTGACCACGGTCATCTCCCGCGACGAACGCATTCTGTACGAGGCCGAGCCGTTCCTGCTGGACGGGTCCGAAACAATCCTGCTGACCCACAACAAGGACGCCATCAACTCGATGGTCTCCCTGGTGGACCCGGCCGAACTCACCAAACCCGTCGCCGGGCAGCACTGGCGGACCGTCGTCGAACACTCCGACCAGGTGCGCGTCAACGGCGCCGGCGTCACCTCCACCCACCTGGTGCTCTCGGTCCGCAAGGACACGATCGAACGCGTGCAGGTGGTCCCGCTGGCCGGGCTCGGCACGGCCGGGCAGGGCGACGCCGTCGAGCCCGCCTTCGACGAGGAGCTCTACACGGCCGGGGTGGCCGGCTCGGACTACGAGGCGCCGGTGATCCGGATGGGCTACACCTCCTACTTCACGCCGTCCCGCGTGTACGACTTCGTACTGCCGACACCGGAACTGCCCGCCGGTGAGCTGCTGCTGCGGAAGGAAAGCCCGGTGCTGGGCGGCTACACCGCCGCCGACTACGTGGCGACCCGGGAGTGGGCAGTGGCGTCCGACGGCACCCGCATCCCGCTCTCGGTACTGCGGCACGCCTCGGTCGCTCAGGACTCGACGGCCGCGGGCCTGGTCTACGGCTATGGTTCCTACGAGATGAGCATGGATCCGGGCTTCGGCATCCCGCGGCTCTCACTGCTGGACCGCGGGATCGTGTTCGTGATCGCCCACATCCGCGGCGGCGGCGAGCTGGGCCGGCACTGGTACGACGACGGCAAGAAACTGCACAAGAAGAACACCTTCACCGACTTCATCGCCGCGACCGACTGGCTGTCCGGTTCCGGCTGGGTGGATCCGGCCCGGATCGCGGCCATGGGCGGCTCGGCCGGCGGCCTGCTGATGGGCGCCGTCGCCAACCTGGCGCCGGAAAAGTACGCCGCAATCGTCGCGGCCGTCCCGTTCGTGGATGCCCTGACCACCATCCTGGACCCTGAGCTGCCGCTCTCGGCGCTGGAGTGGGAGGAATGGGGCAACCCGATCACCGACCCGGAGGTCTACGCCTACATGAAGTCCTACACGCCCTACGAGAACGTCCGGGCCGCCGCATACCCGCGGATCGCGGCCGTGACCTCGTTCAACGACACGCGGGTGCTCTACGTGGAGCCGGCCAAGTGGGTCCAGCGGCTGCGCGAGGTAAACACCGGCACCGAGCCGATCGTGATGAAGATCGAGATGGACGGCGGCCACGGCGGCGCGTCCGGCCGGTACGTGCAGTGGAAGGAACGTGCCTGGGACTACGCCTTCGTGGCCGATTCCCTCGGGGCCACGGAGCTGCTGCCCGGGGCCGGGCTGAAGTAGTTCGGGGCGGGTGGTGCCATTATTTGATCATCATGCTTACTATTGAGCGTCGTTAGGCACGTCTAGGGAGAAACTGCTCGTTGGGGGCAGCAGACCCGGTGCCGGAAACTGGAGCCAATCGTGAGCATGGAATCTAACGCCAACGGACTGTCCGATGAAGAACTGATGGCCGAAGGCGCCACCCCGCTGCCGGATAAGGAAGTCGCTTCGGTCCTGGACCTGAACGCCGACCTGAACCTGGGCATCAGCGCTGCGGCCCCGATCGACCTCGGTGTCGCGGCCAACGCCAACGTCGCCGCCCCGATCGACGCCGGCGCCTCCGCCAACGTGCTGTCTTTCGGGTCCGAATCACAGGCCCTCGCCGATCAGGGCACCCTGATCAACCAGGGCATCACCGGCGACGCCACCGCGCACTCCGTGCAGGACAGCGCCATCGACCAGGGCACCGCAGCCCCTGCGGACAGCACCGCACCCGCGACCACGGACCCGGCCACCGCAGGTGCGACGGCGGCCGTCCCGGCCGGCACCACCGACGGCACACTCCCCGGCGGCGTCCTCCCGGCCGGAACCACTCCGGACCTGGGCGCAGCCACCGCGGGCGCAGCCGGAGCCCTCAATGGCAACCTGCTAAACGTCAACGTCAACCTGGACGCCAACGCCGGCATCGCCGCGCCCATCAACGGTGCTGTGGCTGCCAACGCCAACGTCGCCGCGCCGATCGATGCCGCCGTCGGTGCCAACATCGGTTCCATCGACAGCAACGCCTACGCTGTCGCCCACCAGGACGCCATCATCAACCAGGACATCCACGGCAACGCCACGGCCGGCGCCGAGCAGCAGTCCACCCTGAAGCAGTAACCAGTCAATGACTAGCGTGCAAGGCGGGCCGTCCACGCAGGACGGCCCGCCCGCCCCTGCCCCGGCGTCGGCGGCAACCGCCACCGCCACTGTGCCGCCGCCCGCGCTAGCCGACGGCGTCCAGCTGATCGGGGAGACCAAGGGCTCCGGCTACAAACAGGCCCCTTCCCTGGTCCGGCGTGCCGACGGCCAGACCATTCAGCTGACCCGGCTGCTGTACCTGGTGCTCGAAGCCGTAGACGGCCGCCGCGGCCTGGACGAAATCGCGCACCACGCCGGCAGCGCCTTCGGCAAGCAGGTGAGCGCCGCCAACGTGCGGACCCTGATCGACACCCAGTTGCTCCCCCTGGGGCTGCTGCGGCTGGCCGATGGTTCGCAGCCCGAGGTCCGCAAGTCCAACCCACTCCTGGGCATGCGGTTCCGCTACTCCGTCACGGACCCCGAACGCACCCGCAAAATCACGGCACCGTTCGCCACGCTGTTCAACCCGCTGATCGTCGTCGTGGTCACCGCCGCGTTCCTCGCCAGCTGCTGGTGGGTGCTGATGGTCAAGGGCCTCGCCTCGGCGACGCACGAGGCGTTCGCCAATCCCGGCCTGGTGCTGCTCATCTTCCTGGTCACCGTCCTGTCCGCCGGCTTCCACGAGTTCGGCCATGCCGCCGCCGCCCGCCGCGGCGGCGCCACCCCGGGCGCCATGGGCACCGGCCTGTACCTGATGTGG
>DASSXE010000170.1:0-4087 GCA_035704125.1 Arthrobacter sp. | reverse complement strand
GATCACGCCGTTGTCGTCAAGTCTTTAACGCAACGGGTGGATAACGGTGGCTTTAGTTGCGCCGGATTCCGGCGTGCTGGAACACCAAAGCCGTGGCCCCGAGCGCCTCCGCGCGGTCGCCGAGGGAGGACATCGTCAGCATCGTGGTCTCGCCGATGACCGGGACTGCGTGCCGGACCAGTCCGCGCCGGATCGGGTCCAGCAGCAGCTCCCCGAGCCCCGCCAGCGGGCCGCCGACGACGATCACCTCGGGGTTGATCAGGTTCGCCACGTTGCCCAGCGCACGCCCCGCCGCCAGCCCGGCGTCGTCCACCACGCGCAGGGTCGCGGAATCCCGGGCGAGGGCCTTGCGGACAATGTCCTCGCTGGTCATCGGGCGGTCCTCGCCGCGGCTAAGGAGCTCGATCATGGTGGTGGTGGAGGCGATGGTTTCCAGGCAGCCGCGGTTGCCGCAACGGCAGACCAGACCGTGTTCGTGGATGGTCGCATGGCCGATTTCCCCGGTGATGCCGACGTTGCCGTAGTACGGCATTCCGTTCAGGATCAGTCCCGCGCCGATGCCCGAGCCGATCTTCAGGAACAGCAGGTTGTTGGTGCCGCTGTGCGGGCCCCAGGTGACCTCGGCCAGCGCGCCGAGGTTCGCGTCGTTGTCCACGAAAACGGGCAGCTCCAGGGCTTCTTCGAGCCGTTCCAGGATGTTGATGCCCACCCACTCGGGCAGGATGGCCCCCTGCGCGACGGTGCCGGTGCGGCGGTCGATGGGGCCCGGGATGCCGACGCCGGCGCCCACCAGAGCGCTGCGCTCCACGCCGCTCTTGGCCAGTAGCCGGTCCAGGACCGCGACGGCGGCGGCGATGCCGTCCTCGGCATGGTGGCCCAGCGGCAGCAGGACCGACTCTTCGGCCAGGACGTGATAGCTCAGCGAGGCCAGGACCACCCGCAGGTGCCGGCGGCCGAAGTCGATCCCGACGGCCACCGCGCCCTTGCTGTTGAGCCTGACGTTCAGTGCCCGGCGGCCGGAGCTGGTGATGGGTTCGGTGGACGCCAGGCCGGCGTCCTGCATGATCTTGACGATGTTCGAGACCGTGGCCGTGGAAAGCCCGGTCTGCCGGGCCAGTTCCGCCTGCGTGGACGGCCCCGCGAGCAGGCATTCGATGATCCGCTGCTGGTTCAAATGCCGAAGTGCGGACTGCGACCCGGGGTTTTTGGTGCGGCTCCTCGTTGAGCGCGTTGGTGAGGGCATGCAATGAAGCGTGCCCCATCAAGAGCTTGTAGTCAAGAAGTTAACGCAAGGGCGGGACCGTCGGCCGTTTTGCCGGGCTCAGCAGTGGCTTGGGTCCCGCCCGGCTCAGGCGTGCAGCTCCCGGTGGGCCCGGGCAAGGTCCTGATAGTGGGCGGCGTTGCGTTGAACGCCCGCGAACTCTTCCTCGCTCAGCTCCCGGCGGACCTTGGCCGGGACCCCGGCCACCAGCGACCTAGGCGGGATGACGGTGCCCTCGAGCACGACGGCGCCGGCGGCCACCAGCGAGCCGGCGCCGATCACCGCGCCGTTCAGAATGGTGGCGCTCATGCCGATGAGGCAGTCGTCCTCCACGGTGCAGCCGTGCACCACCGCGCCGTGGCCCACGCTGACGCGGGCGCCGACGGTGCAGGGGAAGTCCGGGTCCGCGTGCAGCACCACGTTGTCCTGCAGGTTGGTCCCGGCGCCGACGCGGATCGCGGCGGTGTCGGCCCGGACGGTGACGCCGTAGAAGGCGCTCGAGTTCTCGGCCAGGGCGGCGTCGCCGATGATCGAGGCGGTGGGGGCAATGAAGGCGGATTCGTGGACAGCCGGGGTATCGCCGGCGAAACCGTAAACGGGAGTCATGACCCCAGCCTAGGACACCGGTCTCTTGCGGGCAGGCCGGCACCGGAGGAGGGCCGGAACCATCCCGACGCTCCCGCACGTCCGGCGGTTGTGGGCGTGACGGTCCCGCAGATCCGGCGTGTGTGGCGTGACGCTCCCGCACATCCGGCGGTTATCGGGGGATCACTCTTACCAGACGTGAAGGAGCGTTGGGTGGAGCGCCTACCAAACGTGATGGAGCGTGTGCGGGATGCCTACCAAACGTGAGGGAGCGTGTGCCGGAAGGCCGCCGGAGGTGAGGGAGCGTGGGGTGCCTAGGCGGGGGAGCGGAGCAGGGTGAAGCCCGCACTGAAGTGGTGCGAATGCCATTCGGGGAAGACGACGGCGACCGGCGCGCCGGGCCCGGCCACGCGCGTCAGCTCCCGGACCGCGTCGTCCTGCTCCAGCGGGGTCAGTGCGGCCAAGGCATCCGGGGCCCAGACGGCGGCGAAGGCGGCGTCGGCGAAGGGCAGTGCCCGGCCGGTCGCCACCGAGGCGGAGAGGCCGTGGGCGCGGGCGGCATGGATGTTTTCCTCGGAGGCGTCCACCCCGGTGAAGTGGATTCCGGCGCGCACGAAGCGGAGTCCCTCGGTGCCCGTGCCGCAATCGAGCCCCAGCACGCTGCGCCGGCCCTCCTCTTTGAGCAGGGTCAGGAACGCTTCCAGCTGGTCCGTCCGCGGTGCCGTCATGGCTCCAGTAAAGGGCGGCGGGGGGCCGGGGGCAAGCGCCCGGCGCCGGGCGCTAGCTGAAGACCACCGTCCGGTTGCCGTCCAGCAGCACCCGGTGCTCGGCGTGCCACTGCACGGCCTGGGCGAGGGTCCGTCCTTCGACGTCGCGGCCCATCTGGACGAACTGCTCGGCGGTGCGCCGGTGGTCCACCCGGATGACCTCCTGCTCGATGATCGGCCCCTCGTCCAGGGCGGCGGTGACATAGTGCGCCGTCGCGCCGATCAGCTTCACGCCGCGGGCGTGCGCCTGGTGGTAGGGCTTGGCGCCCTTGAAGGACGGCAGGAACGAGTGGTGGATGTTGATGGCCTTGCCGGTGAGGTCGCTGCAGAGTTCGTCGGAGAGGATCTGCATGTACCGGGCCAGTACGGTCAGTTCGATGTCGTGCTCGGCCATGAGTTTGCGTAGCGCGTCCTCGGCCTCGACCTTGGTCTCTTTGGTGACGGGAATGTGGTGGAACGGGATCCCGTAGAACTCGGCGAGGCCAGCGAGGTCGCGGTGGTTGGAGACGATCGCCGGAATCTCGATCGGCAGCGTGCCGGAGCGCTGCAGGAACAGCAGGTCGTTGAGGCAGTGCGCCGAGGTGCTGGCCATCAGCAGGGTGCGCAGCTTCCGCCCCGCCGGGTTGAGGTTCCACTGCATGCCGAAGGCCTGGGCCACCGGTTCGAGGGCCGCGTGCAGCTCGGCCGGGGGTGCCGCCGTCGTGGCCTCCACGCGCATGAAGAAGGTGCCGGTACCCTGGCTGCCGTACTGCTGCGAATCCGTAATATTGCACCCCGCCACCAGCAGCGCGCCGGCCACCGCATGCACGATGCCGGGACGGTCGGGGCAGGAGAGGGTGAGGATGTAGGAAGCAGTCAGCTGGTCGTCAGTCACGAAAGACAGCCTACCCGCGGCTGGGATAGTCTTAGCGGGTCGCAACTGGCGTTGGGTGGGCTTACCACCAGGGAGCGGCACGCACGCAGACCACGGATCGTACGCCTGGGCCGAGGGTCATGTTTTCCGGCCGGCAGCCCCGCTGCCGTCCCGCCGACGGGCACCGTTCACGGTGCCGCGGCCGCTGCACGGCTGCCCTGTTCCGGGGCCCGTCATCTAGCGGCGCCGAAGCGGGCCAGCCGGTAACCTGACCTTAAAGCAGTGACCGTTGCCAAGCCAGGAGTTCTTCGTGACTACTTCCCTTCGCCAAACCTCAGCAGCCGTAAGCAACCAGCCGCTCGCTGAACTCGATCCCGAAATCGCCGCCGTCCTGGACCAGGAGCTCGGCCGCCAGCGCGGCACCCTGGAAATGATCGCCTCCGAGAACTTCGCCCCGCGCGCCGTGATGGAGGCCCAGGGTTCCGTCCTGACCAACAAGTACGCCGAGGGCTACCCGGGCCGCCGTTACTACGGCGGCTGCGAGTACGTCGACGTCGCCGAGCAGCTTGCGATCGACCGGGTCAAGGAACTCTTCGGCGCCGAGTTCGCCAACGTCCAGCC
>DASSXE010000441.1:0-3985 GCA_035704125.1 Arthrobacter sp. | reverse complement strand
CAGGGCGGCCAGGAAGTACTCCAGCCGGGCGTCGTCGCGGGCCAGGTCCGGCGGCAGCTGGACCAGCAGCACGGCCCGCTTGTTGCCGAGCTCGTGCCAGCACCGGGTGATCCGCTCCACCCACACCTCCGGCCCGTACAGTTTCCTGCCGTGGGTGAGGCCCCGGGGAGCCTTGACCGACATGCGGAAGCCTTCGGGCAGGCGGTGCTGCCAGCCGGCGAACGAGCTCTCCCGCGGCCAGTGGTAGAAACTCGCGTTCAGCTCCACCGTGTCGAAGCGGGACGAGTAGTGTGCCAGCCGGTTCCGTGCGGGCAGTCCTGGCGGGTAAAGGACGCCTTCCCAGTGGTCATAGCTCCAGCCGCTGGTCCCGATCCGGGCCGCCCCGCGGTGCGGTGGACCCTCCGGTGCTGGCCCCTGCTGATTGTCCGGCATGGGACGGATCATAATCCTGCCAGGGGCCCGCCTGCCACGGCCGCCGGTTGTTCGTCCGGCGGGGGCCGGTATGGCACGCTAGGACCCATGGCTCGCATCGAGGATTATGCAATGGTCGGCGATCTGCACACCGCCGCGCTGATCAGCACGGAAGGTTCCATCGACTGGCTGTGCCTGCCACAGTTCGACTCGCCGGCCTGCTTCAACGCGCTGCTGGATACCCCCAAGGCCGGCCGCTGGCTGCTGGCCCCGGCCGACGGCGGCGAGTGCACCCGCCGCCGCTACCGGAAGAACACCCTCATCCTGGAGGCCGAATGGGAAACCCCGGACGGCAAGGTCAAGGTCATCGACTTCATGTCCCCCCGCGACGGCGCCGCGGACATCGTCCGGATCGTCGTCGGGATCCGCGGCTCGGTGCGGATGCGCGGGGAGCTGGCCCTGCGCTTCGACTACGGCAACATCGTGCCCTGGGTCCGCCGCGACGAGCACGGCATCCACGCCATCGCCGGGCCGGATGCGGCGTATCTGGTCACCGAAGCCCCCCTTCGCGGCGAACACATGCAGACCACCAGCGACTTCACGGTCAAAGCCGGTCAGCGCATCCCGTTCGTCCTCACCTGGTCGCCCAGCCACCTAGGCCGGCCGCGCAAGGTGGATGCGGAAGCGGTCCTCGAAGCGACCGAATCGTTCTGGCTGCAGTGGTCCGACAGGTGCCGGATCACCGGTCCCTACCGCGAGGCCGTGCTGCGCTCGCTGATCACTCTCAAGGCCCTGACCTTCGCGCCGACCGGCGGCATCGTCGCCGCCGTCACCACGTCGCTGCCGGAGGAACTTGGCGGCGAACGCAACTGGGACTACCGCTACTGCTGGCTGCGGGACGCGACGCTCACCCTGCAGGCCCTGCTGGCCTCCGGGTATTCCGAGGAAGCGGCGGCCTGGCGGGACTGGCTGCTGCGCGCGGTGGCGGGCGACCCGGCGGACCTGCAGATCATGTACGGCCTGCACGGGGAGCGCCGGCTGCCGGAAATGACGCTGGACTGGCTGGCGGGCTACGAGGGTTCCAAGCCGGTGCGGATCGGCAACGGCGCGGCCGGCCAGTTGCAGCTGGACGTCTGGGGCGAGGTGCTGGACGGCCTGGCGCTGACCCGGTCCGCGCTGCTGCAGCACCCCGACGAGTCCTGGGACGTCCAGGTGGCCCTGATGGAGCACCTCGAGACCGCCTGGGACCAGCCGGACAACGGCCTGTGGGAAATGCGCGGACCGCGCCGGCATTTCACCCATTCCAAGGTGATGGCGTGGGTGGCGGCGGACCGGATGGTCAAGGGCGTCCGGGACTTCCACCTGCCCGGCCCGGCGGACCGCTGGGAGGACCTGCGCGACCGGATCCGTGCGGACGTGATGGCCAACGGCTTCGACGCCGAACGCAACACCTTCGTCCAGTCCTACGGCCGGCCCGAGCTGGACGCCAGCCTGCTGCTGATTCCCCGGGTCGGGTTCCTTCCCCCCGATGACCCGCGGGTCATCGGCACGATCGAGGCGGTGCAGCGGGAACTGACGCACGACGGCTTCCTGCTGCGCTACCGGGTGGAGCAAAGCGACGACGGCGTCGCCGGCGGCGAGGGTGTGTTCCTGGCCTGCTCCTTCTGGCTGGCCGAGGCGCTTTTGGGGGCCGGGCGGCGCCGCGAGGCCGAAGAGCTGTTCACCCGGCTGCTGGCGCTGCGCAACGACGTCGGCCTCTTGAGCGAGGAGTGGGGCGTGGAAGAAGCCCGGCAACTGGGCAACACGCCGCAGGCCTTCAGCCACTTTGCCCTGGTGCGCACTGCCCTCCAGCTGGAGGCGGACAAGCTGCAACGCAGCGACACTCCGCTGCGCCGGCACTGACCCTCCGGCGGCCGCGGAACCGGCCGCCGGCGGCTGGAATTCTGTCCCGGGACTTTCCTCCAGAGCTTAGATAAGTATACTTACTAACGTCCCCCATCATCAGGGAGGCAGGACTGAAGGAGTAGGCGATGGCTGGATATTTCGAACTCGTGGACGCGCCCGACGGCGGTTACCGGATCCGGATGATTGACGCCGCGGGAGATCTGATGGCGGTATCCGTTACCTTCCCGACCAAGCGCGCGGCCGTAGCCGGCATTGCGCAGGCCCGCGAGATCGCCGGCACCGGCTTGATCCGCGACCGCAGCGGTGACGGGCAGGCCGCGATCATGGCATCGATGGCCAAGCGGCGGACCGGCGGCGCGGGGCGTGGTTCCTCCCTCTCCGGCGGCACCTTGGCGGCGGCGAAGCGTACCCGTGCCCATCACTGATCCCCTCACGGCTGCCGTCCTCTTCGACGTCGACGGCACGCTGATCGACTCCTCCTACCTGCACACGCTGGCATGGTGGCAGGCGTTCCGCCAGGCCGGCCACGACGTGCCGATGGCGAGCATCCACCGCTCGGTCGGCATGGGCGGCGACCAGCTCCTGGACCACCTCCTGCCGGAGCGCGACACCGACGGCGACGACGCACTGACCGCCTCGCAGGCGGCGGTGTTCGCCACCTTTTGGCCGGCGCTGCGCCGGACGGACGGAGCCCGCGAACTCCTGGCGCAGTGCCACGACAGCGGTCTTGGGGTCGCGTTGGCGTCCTCCGCCCACGGCCGTGACCTGGAAATGCTGCGCGCCGCGATCGACGCCGATGCCTACATCCACGCAGCCACGAGCTCGGCCGACGCCGAGCAAAGCAAACCGGCCCCGGACATCCTGGTTGCCGCGCTCAAAGCACTGGACGTGCCGGCCGCCAGGGCCGTCTACGTGGGCGACTCGGTGTGGGACATCAAGGCCGCCTCCGCCCTCGACATGCCGACGATCGGGCTGACCTGCGGCGGCACCAGCGAGGCCGAGCTTCGGGAGGCCGGCGCCGTCGAAGTCTACGAAAACCCGCGCGCGCTGCTGGCCAACCTCGCGGCCAGCGCCATTGGAAAGCTGGCCGCTCAGCACCGCTGACGCTTGCGCCGTAGCGCCGCGCGTTGACGCCGCGCAGCAGGCGCTGCCCCGACGGCTGCGTTCGGCACTATTTAGTTTTGAATCCTTCCAACCGCTACCGAAAGGCACGCACATGCTGGCACTAACTTGGCAGGGCAAACGATCCGTAAGCGTTGAAGAAGTCCCGGATCCCGTCATCCAGGAACCCACCGATGCGATCGTCAAGATCACCTCGACGGCTATCTGCGGCTCAGACCTGCATCTCTATGAGGTCCTCGGGCCCTACATGCACAAGGGCGACATCATCGGCCACGAACCGATGGGCGTCGTCGTGGAGGTCGGCAGTGCCGTCACGAACCTGGCCAAGGGTGACCGTGTGGTCATCCCCTTCAACATCTCCTGCGGACACTGCTTCATGTGCTCGATGGGACTGCAGTCCCAGTGTGAAACCACCCAGGTGAAGGAAAAGGGCTCCGGCGCTTCCCTGTTCGGCTTCTCCGAGCTCTACGGCTCCGTCCCCGGCGGGCAGGCCGAATACCTTCGGGTCCCGCACGCCGACTACGGACCGATCAAGGTCGGTACGGAA
>DASSXE010000083.1:0-2787 GCA_035704125.1 Arthrobacter sp. | reverse complement strand
GGTGCCCGGAATCAACCAGCGCATCCAGGAGGCGCACCGGCTGGGCTTCACCCACGCCGTGGTCCCTGCCAGCCCCGCCGGCCACGGCCCGGTTCCGGAGGGATTCTCCGTCCGCGAGGTCAGCCACCTGACCGAGGCCCTTAGCCTGCTCATCAGCTAAGCCGCACGCCTGGCGGCACGCCGGCACAGGCAGCCGCCGGGCCGCCCTGCTGCCGGGCCATCCGGCCGCTCCGACCACCACTGCCACATCCTGGACCATGAGGATCCGCACCCCTTGCCAGGCATACCCCCCAGGGGTATGTTAGGAAGTCCGATGCCGACGGGTCTTACAGGAGGCAGAATCATGGAACACCAGCACAACGGCCGGACGGACCAGCTCCCCGGTGGCGCAGCCCCGGGCCACCCCCACGGGTCACCGGCCCAAACCCCCCACCCCGGAGCGGATGATGAGCACACCGTGCACCGGCACGGCGAGCATGCCGGGCACAGCGTGGCCATGTTCAAGAACAAGTTCTGGCTGACCCTCGCCCTCTCTGTCCCGGTCGTGCTCTTCAGCCCCATGTTCGGACGCCTGCTGGGCTATGAGCCCCCGCAGTTTCCGGGTTCCGCCTGGATTCCCCCGGTGCTGGGCACGGTGGTCTTCTTCTACGGCGGCCAGCCGTTCCTCAAGGGCGGCCTCACCGAGCTGAAGTCCCGCAAACCCGGGATGATGCTCCTGATCGCGATGGCCATCACCGTGGCTTTCCTCGCCTCCTGGGCTACCAGCCTGGGCCTGGGCGGTTTCGACCTCGATTTTTGGTGGGAGCTCGCTCTCCTGGTGGCGATCATGCTGCTGGGCCACTGGATCGAGATGCGCGCCCTGGGCTCCGCGCAGGGAGCACTGGACGCCCTGGCCGCCCTGTTGCCCGACGAGGCGGAACGCATCACGGCCGCCGGCACCGAGAAGGTCAAAGTTTCAGACCTGGCCACCGGCGACGCGATCCTGGTCCGGCCCGGCGGCCGGATGCCCGCCGACGGCACCGTGACCGAGGGCCAGGCGGAATTCGACGAATCGATGATCACCGGCGAATCCAGGACGGTCCTCCGCTCCCCCGGCGATGCCGTCGTTGCCGGAACCATCGCGACGGACAGCAGCGTCCGGGTCCGGGTGTCGGCGACCGGGGAGGACACCGCGCTGGCCGGAATCCAGCGCCTGGTTGCCGAAGCCCAGGCGTCGTCCTCGCGGGCCCAGGCCCTCGCGGACCGGGCCGCCGCATTCCTGTTCTACTTCGCCGCGGGCGCCGGCGTCGTGACGTTTATCGTCTGGACCGCGCTGGGAAGTATGGCCGATGCCGTCGAACGCACCGTCACCGTGCTGGTGATCGCCTGCCCCCACGCCCTGGGCCTGGCCATCCCGCTGGTCATCGCCATCTCCACGGAGCGCGCCGCCCGTGCCGGGGTGTTAATCAAGAACCGGATGGCGCTGGAGCGGATGCGCACCATCGACGTCGTGCTCTTCGACAAGACCGGCACCCTGACCAAGGGCGCCCCCGAGGTGCGCGATGTGGCCGTGGCACAAAGTTCGGACCCGGACGACGTCCTGGCCCTCGCCGCTGCGGTGGAGGCCGACAGCGAGCATCCGGTGGCCCGCGCGATCGTCACCGCGGCCCGCGGACGCGGCCTCGACGTTCCGGCGGCCGCGGAATTCACGTCCCTGACCGGACGCGGCGTCCGGGCCGACGTCCACGGGCGCCGGCTGTACGTGGGCGGCCCGGCACTGCTGAAGGAACTTGGCGTCAAGGAACCTGCCGAGCTCTCCGCGGCCACCTCCGCCTGGGTGGAGCGGGGCGCCGCCGTCCTGCACCTGGTGGAGGGCGGCCGGGTGCTGGGCGCCGTCGCGCTTGAGGACGCCGTGCGTGAGGAATCGCGGCAGGCCGTCGAGGCCCTGCAGCGCCGCGGCATCAAGGTGGCCATGATTACCGGCGACGCCCGGCAGGTGGCCCAGGCCGTCGCGGCAGAACTGGGCATCGACGAGGTCTTTGCCGAGGTCCTGCCGGCGGATAAGGATAAGAAGGTCGCCGAGCTGCAGGGCCGCGGGCTGAAGGTGGCGATGGTAGGCGACGGCGTCAACGACTCCCCCGCCCTGGCCCGGGCCGAGGTGGGCATCGCAATCGGTGGCGGCACCGACGTGGCGGTGGAGTCCGCCGGGGTGGTGCTGGCTGGCAACGATCCGCGGGCCGTGCTGTCGATGGTGGACCTGTCCCGTGCGAGCTACCGCAAAATGTGGCAGAACCTCATCTGGGCCACCGGGTACAACATCCTCGCCGTGCCGCTCGCTGCAGGGGTGCTGGCCTTCGCCGGGTTCGTCCTCTCCCCTGCCGCCGGCGCCATCCTGATGTCCGTGTCCACGGTGGTGGTGGCGCTGAACGCCCAGTGGCTGCGGCGGCTCACGCTCAACCCGGCCCAGGCCCGCTAGGCGAGGTCCGCAGCGCAGGGCGTCCGGCAGGTAACTGGGCAGGAGCGCACGGTCTAGACACGAAAAGGGGCGGCTGCCGCAATGGCAGGCGCCCCTCTCAGGAACCGTGGAACCGAAGCGGCTAGGCCTTCTTCGGCGGCAGGGCCAGCTTGAAGATCTTGGCCCAGGTGGAGCCGACCTGCTTCCACATCGGACCGGTGTTGTACGGCAGGTTGTAGCGCCGGCAGATGTCGCGGACCTTGGGCGCCACCTCGGCGTAGCGGTTGGACGGCAGGTCCGGGAAGAGGTGGTGCTCGATCTGGTGCGAGAGGTTGCCGGTCATCAGGTGCAGG
>DASSXE010000518.1:0-4202 GCA_035704125.1 Arthrobacter sp. | reverse complement strand
GCCGGGAAGGCTGTCCGTCAGGCTGCGGGCCATGAACACGCTGTTGGGATCCGGCTGGTAACCGGCAAACGGCGGGCACGGGACGAAGCCGTGCCGCTCGTAGAGCCTCCGTGCCGGGGCGAAGAACTCCTGGGACCCGGTCTCGAGGAGCAGGCGGTGGTAGCCGCGCTGCCCGGCTTCGTCCAGGATCCGGCCCAGGAGCAGGGCAGCAACGCCACGCCCGCGGGCGGGCTGCGCTGTCCGCATCGACTTGATCTCGCCTTCGTCCGCTCCGAGATCCTTCAGGGCCGCGCAGCCCAGCAGCACCCCGCCGCCCGGCACAGCGCTGTCGCGCGCCGTCCAGAAGGTGATGTCCGGGCCGGCCAGAGCCCCGTGGTCCAGGGCGTGCACGCTCTCGGCCGGGGACGTCGCGAACATGTCCGCCAGGTGCTCCTCCAGGAGGCGCCGGACGTCGGGACGTGCCGGGCTGTCACGGGCGATCAGGACCATGCGCCGGGCTTTAGCGGGGCCGGCGGGACGCGTGTTCGCGGGCCAGGACGGCGTAGGAGTCGTCCGGGGTGCCGGGGGTGAAGCTGCCGAACTTGCGTTCCACCGCGGTCTTGATCAGGAAATCGGCCAGCGCCGGGTTCTTGGGCAGCAGCGAACCGTGCAGGTAGCTGGCCACGATGTTCCGGTAGCGGGCCCCCTCGTGGCCGTCGGCGCTGTTGTTGCCCGTGCCCTTCGCCGTGGTGCCCAGCGGTTCGACGCCCGGGCCGAGGGTGGTCTGGCCGCTGTGGTTTTCGTAACCCAGCACCGTGCCGAACTCGGGTGAGGAGATGCTCACGTTGCCGATCAGCCGCTCGTCGGTGCCCCGGGTCTCGACGTCCAGGA
Organism: Arthrobacter sp.; assembly: GCA_035704125.1. Taxonomy (GTDB): domain Bacteria; phylum Actinomycetota; class Actinomycetes; order Actinomycetales; family Micrococcaceae; genus Arthrobacter. The sequence continues at coordinate 3,332 of DASSXE010000518.1, read as the reverse complement.
TGCCGATGCCCGGAATCACGGATCCGGTCCGGGTCTGGAAGAACTTTCCGAACAGCTGGTACAGCCCGCAGATGACCAGCATCGGCGTGCCGTCCTCGGCCAGCTCCCGCAGCACGGTCTCGCGGGAGAGCAGGTCGTCCTGGATCACCAGCTGCCCGCTGTCCTGGCCGCCGCCACCCACGATCAGGTCCACGTTGGCGGGAAAGTCGTCACCGACGTTGTATTCGAGCAGCTCCGGGGTGTAGCCGTGCCAGCGCAGGCGCTGGGCCAGGACCAGGGCGTTGCCCCAGTCGCCGTAGATGTTCATGTCCCGGGGATAAAGCTGCAAGACCCGGATGGTGCCCTTGCTGGGGGCCGCAGGTTCCTCGGGCGGGAGCTCGTGGCCGTAGGAGAGGCCGTCGGTTGGTCCGGATTCAGGGGTCACGAGACCACCTCCACAGTGGTGATTTTGGACAGCTCGCGGCGGATGGCCAGCATGGCTGTGTAGGTGCAGAAAACCCGCTTCGGCTGACCCTTGGCACCGCGGATGAACGCCGCCAGCGCCGGGGCAATGTCGGTGTCGACCGCGCCGATGGCGACGTCGTCGTACTGCAGCCGCAGGGCCATGTCATAGGCGCGGGAACCGGTCAGCTGGTCCACGCCGCCCTCGCGCAGGGTGTCGAACTCGACGTCCCAGAGCCAGGACATGTCCCTGCCGTCGGCGTAGTTGTCGTTGATGGCGATCATGGTGGCGTACCCGGCCGCCGGGAAGGACTTCAACCCGAGCCGGAAGCCGCTGGGGTTCTTGACCAGCACCAGGTCCAGCGGCAGCCCGTCGACCACCAGGCTCTCGCCCCGGCCGAAGGCAGGGGCGACGTTGCCGAGCGCCTTGAGCAGGCCGGTGTGGTCGGTCTCCGTGCCGCGGGCGGCGGAAATGGCGCGGGCCAGGGTCAGCGCCGCGGCCGCGTTAAAGATGTTGTAGACGCCGCGCAGCTTCATCGCGGTGCTGGCCGTGGCGCCGTCGTACTCGAAGTCGGCGTCGGCGGCGCCCACCCGCCGGAGCACGACGTCGGCGGCCGGCTTGGCGGGGGCATCGGGAACCGGGCTCCCCGGCGCGGCCCGCATGTCGTCGTCGTTCGGGAAGGTGCTCAGCAGTGAATCGTCCAGGCCGAAGTAGCGGACCTCGGGGCCGTTCTGCGACGGGTCCGTGAGGGTCTGCGCGATCCGGGCCACCCGCGGGTCCTCGCGGTTCAACACCACGGTCCCGGTGGTTTTCGACGCGATGTGCTGCAGCAGGTCCGCGGTCTTATCGATCTCGCCGAAGCGGTCCAGCTGGTCGCGGAGGACGTTCAGCAGGAGGCAGTAGCGCGGCGGGACCTTGTTGACGAAGTGCACGGCGTGCGCCTCGTCCAGTTCCAGGACGGCGACGTCGGCGTCCAACCGGCCCCGCCAGTCAACCTCGCCGAGCAGCGCCGCGGCCACGCCGCGGGTGAAGTTGCTCCCCGTGCGGTTGGTGAACACCTTGAGGCCCTGGCTTTCCAGCAGTTCAACCACCATCTTGGTGGTGGTGGTCTTGCCGTTCGTCCCGCTGACGACGGCGACGCCCAGGGGGAGGGTGGACAGTGTCCGTTGCATGAAACCTGGGTCGATCTTTTCCACCACCAGGCCGGGAAGGGCAGAGCCTCCGCCCCTGAGCCGGGAGACCCGGCGGACGAACTTGCCGAGCGGAACGCTGAAGTAGAGCATGCTTTGTAATATATCCCAGCGAAGGCATGGAACCCCGGTCCGCGGACCCGCCCGGGTGCGGCCCCGGGGAGCCCGCGGACTATGCTGGCACCATGACCTCCCCCCACTCCCTGCCTGGCTCCCGCGTGGGCTCCGGCCTCCGCATCGGCGTCCTGGCACTCCAGGGCGACTTCCGCGAGCACCTGCGCGTCGTCGAAGCCGCCGGCGCCACCGGCGTCGGCGTCCGCCGCCCCGCCGAACTGGACGGCCTCGACGGACTCATCATTCCCGGCGGCGAATCGACCACCATCGACAAGCTCTCGCGTGCCTTCGAACTCCGCGATCCGCTGCGCGCCCGGATCCAGGCCGGGCTGCCCGTCTACGGTTCGTGCGCCGGCATGATCCTGCTGGCCGAGGACCTTACCGACCCGGCCACGGACCTCGCCGGACACCCGCAGCAGACCTTCGGCGGCCTGGACATCACGGTCCGGCGCAACGCGTTCGGCCGGCAGCGGGAGTCGTTCGAGACCGACCTTGATTTCAAGGGCCTGGACTTCAGCGCCGGCGACGCCGGGGTGGACCCCGTGCACGCCGTCTTCATCCGTGGCCCCTGGGTGGAACGGGTGGGCGCCGGCGTCGAGGTGCTGGCCCAGGTGGAGCCATCACGGGCCGGCCACCCCGGCTCGCTGGACGGGACGGCTAGAATTGTTGCAGTGCGTTCCGGCAAGCTGCTGGCCACCTCCTTCCACCCGGAAGTGACGGGGGAGAAGCGCGTGCACGAACTGTTTATTCGAATGATCAGAGGAGAAGCGTAAAGCATGTCAGGCCACTCCAAATGGGCGACGACCAAGCACAAGAAGGCCATCCTCGACAGCCGGCGGGCCAAGTCGTTCGCCAAGCTGATCAAGAACATCGAAGTTGCCGCGCGGATGGGCGGTCCCGACCTCGCCGGCAACCCGAGCCTCGAACTTGCCGTCACCAAGGCCAAGAAGACCTCTGTTCCGGCGGACAACATTGACCGCGCGATCAAGCGCGGCGCCGGCCTCACCGGCGAAGTCGTGGACTACACCGAGATCATGTACGAATGCCGCGGTCCGCAGGGCTCGGCGCTGCTGATCGAGTGCCTGACGGACAACAAGAACCGCGCCGCCTCAGAGGTGCGGCTCGCCATTTCCCGCAACGGCGGCACCATCGCCGACCCGGGCTCCGTCAGCTACCTCTTCACCCGCAAGGGCGTCGTCTCGCTGCCGAAGAACGGCCTGACCGAGGACGATGTGCTGATGGCGGTCCTCGACGCCGGCGCCGAGGAAGTCAAAGACAACGGCGAGAGCTTCGAGATCCACTCCGAACCGACCGACCTGCAGGCCATCCGCGATGCCCTGAAGGAAGCCGGCATGGAGTACGACACGGACGAAGCCGAATTCGTGCCCTCCATGCAGGTGCCGCTGGACGTCGACGCCGCCAAGAAGTTCATGAAGCTCGTGGACGCCCTGGAAGAACTCGACGACGTCCAGAACGTCTACAGCAACGCCGACCTCAGCGACGAAGTGCAGGCCGCACTGGAAGCCGAGTGACCCTTCGCGTCCTCGGCGTTGACCCGGGCCTCACCCGCTGCGGGATCGGCGTCG
>DASSXE010000266.1:0-2448 GCA_035704125.1 Arthrobacter sp. | reverse complement strand
GACCGGGCCGGCCAGGAAATCCAGTACGTCCCGGTCATGGAAGTCACCTACTGGGGCTTCCGGATGATGATCGGCTTCGGCGGTGTGGCAGCCCTTGCCGCCCTCGTGGCCCTGTGGATCACCCGCAAGGGGACCGTGCCGGCCTCCCGCGGCCTGATGCGGCTCGCCGTCTTTGGCATCCTGGCACCCTTCGGCGCGAACGCCGCTGGCTGGATCTTCACCGAAATGGGCCGGCAGCCCTTTGTGGTGGCGCCCAATCCTGACCCCAGCGGCATCGACCAGGTCTTTATGTTCACCGCCGCGGCTGTCTCACCCGGGGTCTCCGCCGGGGAACTGCTGACCTCCCTGCTGGTGCTAACCGCCGTCTACGGGGTGCTGCTGGTGGTCGAGGTGAAGCTCCTGGTGAAGTACATCCGCGGCGGCGTCGTGTCCGCGATGCCCGAGCTTGCCCACGCCCCGGCGGACGACCACGAGGACCGGACCCCGCCCGGCGGTGCCCCCGGCAAGCCCGAAGCCGACGACGTCCTGGCCTTCGCCTACTAACGGCCCCCGAAACAAGCTGCAGAGGATATTCAGCATGGAACTGCTACCCACCATCTGGTTCATTGCCATCGCGGTGCTGTGGACGGGCTACCTCTTCCTGGAGGGCTTCGACCTGGGCGTCGGCATGCTCATGAAAGGCTTCGCCCGTAACGACACCGAACGCCGGGTGCTGCTCAATACCATCGGCCCGGTCTGGGACGGCAACGAGGTGTGGCTGCTCACCGCCGGCGGTGCCACCTTCGCGGCGTTCCCGCTCTGGTACGCCTCCCTGTTCTCCGCGCTCTACCTGCCCCTGCTACTGGTCCTGGTCGCGCTGATCTTCCGCGCCGTGGCGATCGAGTACCGGGGCAAGGTGGACACGCCGCAGTGGCGGGCCCGGTGGGACTGGGCCCTCGCCCTGGGTTCCCTGGTGGCCGCCTTCGGCGTCGGCGCTGCCCTGGCGCTGACCACCACGGGCTTGCCGCTGAACGCCAACGGGGACCGCGAGGGCGGCCCGTTCGCCTGGTTCACGGGTTACGCCGTGCTGGGCGGCCTCGCCGTCGTCGGCTTTTCCCTGATCCACGCACTGGCCTTCCTGGCGCTCAAGACCGACGGCGAGGTCCGGCACCGGGCCCGGCAGTGGTTCGTCCGGCTGCTGCCGGTCCTGCTGCTGCCGATCGCCGGCTGGGCCGTGGCCCTGCAGTTCCAAAGCGGCAAGGTGTGGACGGTAGCGGCCGTGCTCGCCGCCGTCGTGGCCGCCGCCCTGGCCTGGAACTTCGCCCGCGGCGGAGCCGAAGGCAAGGCGTTCCTGTCCCTGGGCGTGTTCCTGGTCCTGGGCACCACCTCGATCTTCGGCGCCGCCTTCCCGGTGGTGCTGCCCTCCACCCTCAACCCCGCCTTCAACCTGACCATCTCCAACGCCTCCTCCTCGGACTACACCCTGGGCCTGATGACCATCGTCGCCTGCATCGGCCTGCCGCTGGTCCTCGCCTACCAGGCCTGGACCTACTGGGTGTTCCGGCGCCGGGTCAGCAGCGCGCACATCCCCGAAGCGCACAGCTTCCTGCCCGCCATCGCGGCCAGGGCCCTGGCGCCGAAGGACTAGCCGCCGATGAGACCGCAGTTCCCGGCCGGCCCGGCCACCCGTTCGGCGCTCTACCTGCTGGGGCTGCTGGCCGCCCTCAGGGCACTGTCACTGGTGCTGATGGGGCAGGCCGTCGCCGGCATGCTCGCCGGGCTGATGGCCCACAACCCCGGCTGGTCTGAACAGCTGGGCTGGGGCCTGGCGGGGGCGGTGCTCCGGGCCCTCACCGTATGGGCCCAGGCGGTCGCCGCGCGCCGCGCCGCCCTGGGGGTCAAGGAGGAGCTGCGCTCGCAGCTGCTGGACCGGGCACTGCAGACCGGCACCCGCACGGCCGGCCCGGCCGACGGCGGACTGGCGGTCCTTGCCACCCGGGGCCTGGACGCCCTGGACAACTACTACACCCAGTTCCTGCCGGCCCTGGTGAACTGCGCGGCCATCCCGCTGCTCCTCGGGGCCCGGATCCTCTTCGCGGACTGGGTCAGCGCCGTGGTGATCGTCCTGACCGTCCCGCTGGTGCCGGTGTTCATGATCCTGATCGGCCGCTACACCGAAGAGCGGGTCCGCGAGGCCCAGTCATCGCTGGCCCGGCTGTCCGGCCACATGCTCGAACTGGCCAAGGGGCTGCCGGTACTGGTGGGGCTGGGTAAGGCCAGCGTGCAACGCAAGGCACTGGAGGACATCTCGGAGGAGTACCGCGCCCGGACGATGGGAACGCTGCGCACCGCCTTCCTCTCGGCACTGGCCCTGGAACTCATCGCCACCATTTCCGTGGCGGTGGTGGCCGTCTTCATCGGCGTCCGCCTGGTTCACGGCGACATGGCCCTTGAAGCCGGACTCCTGGC
>DASSXE010000240.1:0-3159 GCA_035704125.1 Arthrobacter sp. | reverse complement strand
ACGGCGGCGGCGCGGGATTCGGTGGTCGGGTTCAGTACGGTCATTTGCTTACCGCTTTCTTGCGCATGGTCAGCAGCCACATGGTGCCGATGATGATCATGAAGAACAGGATCAGCACCGCGGAGGAGAGGCCGTACTGGTTGTAGTCGAAGCTCAGCCCGTAGGCGTAGACGTTGAGCGTCTCCACCTCGTGGAAGGAGCCGCCGCCCTTGCCCTTGGTGGCGTAGAGGATGTCGAAGGTCTTCAGGGCGTCGATGCCGCGCAGCAGGATGGCCACGATGACCGTCGGCATCATCAGAGGCAGCGTGATGAAGAAGAAGCGCTGGAACGCGTTGGCGCCGTCCATCCGGGCGGCTTCGTCCGGCTCCTCGGAGAGCGAGGTCAGGCCGGCGAGCAGGATCAGCACCACCATGGGGGTCCACTGCCAGATGTCCATGAAGATGGTGGTGCCCAGGGCGGTGTCCTGGCCGGAGAGCCAGGGCTGCGGCGGGATGCCGATCATGCCGAGCAGCTGGTTGGCGAACCCGATGTTGGGGTCGAAGATCAGCCGCCACATCATGCCGACCGCCACCGGGGTGGCGACCAGCGGCAGCAGGATGGCGACGCGGACCCACTTCTCGCCGCGGAAGGGCCGCCACAGCAGCAGGGCGATGCCCATGCCCAGAACGACCTCACAGATCAGCGCGACGCCGGTGAAGGAAAGCGTGCGGCCGACGGCGGGCCAGAACCGTTCGCCGTCGGAGAGCACGGTGGCGTAGTTCTCCAGGCCGATGAACTCCGACGGCGCCCGGACCGAGCCCTGCGAGTCGGTCAGGCTCAGGTACAGGGTCCACGCCAGCGGGAAGACGATGAGGACGCCGACGAAGATCATGGCCGGGGCGGCGAAGAGCCACTTGCGGTGCCGGTTGGCCCAGGCGGAGAAGTTCCGCCGCGGGCCGGAGGGGCGTGCCGGGCCGGGCCGGGCGCCCCGGGCGGCGCCCGGCGACGTGTCGCTGCGGGAGGTGTTTAGAACAGACATGGTTCACCTAAGGAGTTGGGGGTGAAGGTCAGGCCAAGGGACGGGCCGGGGGTGGGGCGTCCGCGGCGGGACGGCTGGCAGGCAGCCGTCCCGCCGGGAGGTGATGCGCCGGGCGGAGCGGGAAGGGCTACTTCTTTTCGCTGTCCAGGAATTTCTGGAACGCGTCCGACGCCGAGGCGGCTTCGGTCGAGGCGTCGGCACCGGTGATGGTGGCAACGATCGGCGCGCCGACGATCTCGCGGGCCTTGCCTACGGTGACAACCTCGGGCCGGTCGTGGCCGACGCCGTTCTTGGCGCTGACGGCGATCGCGTCGGCGAGGTCCTTCGGGTAGGTGGAGGTTCCGGCCGGGTCAGCCCAGACGGAGGCACGCGGGCCGGGGACGCCGGCCTTCTGCGCGGCCAGGGTGCGGTCCTTGCTGGTGGCCCACTGGATGAACTTCCAGGCGTTGTCCTGGTTGCTGGAGGCCTTGTTGATGGCCAGGCCCCAGGACGGGATGTTGTACGGCTTGGAACCGGCCGGGCCGGCCGGGAGTGCCGCGAAGCCAACCTTGTCCGCGACCTTGGACTTGGCCGGGTCGGTGGCGTTCTTGTAGAGCGAGTCAGCCTCGGTGTAGAAGGCTGCCTTGCCCTGGGTGAAGATGGCCATGGCTTCGGGCCAGCTCATGTCGGTGCTGACGTTCTTCGGGCCGGAGTTCTTGATCAGGCCGCCGTAGAAGGAGTAGGCCTTCTTGGCTGCATCGCTGCCGATGGCGGACTTGCCGTTGGCGTCGATGAAGTCGCCGCCAAAGCTGTAGAGGAAGCTGGAGAACTGGGTCACGGCGGCCGACTTGCCGGTGCGGGCGACGAAGCCCGCGGTGTCCGGGTTGGCGGCCGAGATCTTCTGGGCGGCGGCCTGGAGTTCGTCCATGGTCTTGGGAACTTCGATGCCGGCGGCCTGCAGCAGGTCCTTGCGGTAGTAGAGCACCTCGCGCTCGGTGATGATCGGGACGCCGACCACCTTGCCGTCAACGGTGGAGGCCTTGACCGGTCCCTCCTGGTAATCCTTCCAGTCCCAGCCGGCGTCGCCGGTGACCTTGGACGTCAGGTCCGCGAGGTAGCCGTTCTTGGCGAAGGCCTTGCCTTCCTGGAGCGGGCGGTACATCATCACGTCGATCTCGTCGCTGCCGGCGTTGAGCTTGACGTTGTACTGGTCCGAGAGCTGGTCTTCACCGAGCTGGGTGAGTTCGACCTTGAGTCCGGTGGCCTTCTCGAATTCCGGAATGGCTGCCTTGATACCGTCGGTCCAGACGTGGTTGGCCAGGGTGACCCGGACGGTCCCGGCGGCCTTGGCATCGCTGCTGCCGCTGCCGCCGCCGCAGGCGGTCAGGCCGAGCGACATCGCCGCAGCCACCGCCGCATACTTCACAATTGAACGCCGCTTCATTACGACTCCCTTGTCTTTAGGGCCGGATCAACGTCCAGCCGCACGCGGATGCATCTTTACATCTGCTCTGGAGCGATCTTAGAGAAATAAAGCAGACTTAAACAACCCCTTGCGCCCACCCGTATGCTTTATTCATGCAAACCCCAAAGGCGGAGTCTTCAGCAGATCTGCACTCCGTGCTGGTCCAGTCGCTGGGCCTCGCCATTGCCGAGGGGACCTTGGCGCCGCATTCGATTCTTCGCCTGGATGAGCTGGAAGCGCAGCACGGCGTCTCGCGTTCGGTGGTGCGGGAAGCCACCCGGGTGCTCTCGGCCATGGGCATGCTGGAATCGCGGCGCCGGCTGGGAACCGTGGTGCAGCCGGAGGAATCCTGGAACCTCTACGACCCGCAGGTGATCCGCTGGCGGCTGGCGTCCTCCCGGCGGGTGGACCAGCTGCGTGCCCTGAACGAACTGCGCGGCGCGATCGAACCGCAGGCGGCCCGGCTCGCGGCCGAGCGGGCGTCCTGGGATACCGGCAGCGACCTCGTCGCCCAGGCGGCCCGGCTCTGGGCCGCGGGGCAGCGCGGCAACCAGGACGAATTCCTGCGGCTGGACATCGAATTCCACGCCACCGTGCTCAAGGCCTCCGGCAACCCGATGTTCTCCCAGTTGCACAATCTCGTCGCGGAGGTCCTAACCGGCCGGACCGAACACGGCCTGATGCCGCACCTGCCCCA
>DASSXE010000197.1:0-3062 GCA_035704125.1 Arthrobacter sp. | reverse complement strand
GCCATCTTGTCCTTGAGCGGCTGCAGCCAGCCCTTGGCCGCGAACTCGGCGGTCCAGACGACGTCGACGCTGACTACATCGTAGTTGGCGTTCTTGGCCTGGAAGTTCTGGACCAGGTCATCGTGCTGCTGGTCTGCCTGGTCCGTCTGCTCCTTGAACGTAACCTTCTCGTTCGGGTGCGCCGCGTTCCACTTCTCGATCAGCGGGCGGACGACGTTGCTGTTGTCCTTGCCCTGGACGTAGGTGATCGGCCCGCGGCCGTCCATATTGGCCGCTGCGTCGCCGCCGCCTGAGGTGCTGCCGCCTCCGCCGGTGGAACCACCGCCGCCTCCACACGCTGAGAGGGAAAGGGCCAGCACTCCGGCCGCGGCCACGGGAAGTAGATACTTACGGGTTTTCATACAGGTGCTCCTCGCTGAGTACCGGTGGAACCGGTGATGCAATCATGTGGTAACGATCACAGTAGTCAGCACGCTGGCCAAAATGCAAGCGTTTACATTGGGCGTTGCGCAAGAGTTTCACAATCGAGACCGGCGCCGCTCCACCGGTCCGGGCCGGAGCCGGTACGCCGGATCAGCGGACCCGTTCCGCGCGCCCAAACCGGGCGCGTGCGCCGGACCCGATGTGGATCAGCACCGGCGTTCGCCGGCCAATGACGGCGTCCAGGGCCGCCACCAATGCAGAGATGTCCGCCGCCAGCAGATGCGGGGCCACGCCCTGCCGCGGCTGGACCCGGATGCGCAGACCCGGCTGGCCCTTGAACTCATAGGTCGCCACTGTGGCCCCGGCGAGGTCCGGCCGGCCGGCGAGGGCCGCCTTCAAGGCCTGTTCGGCGACGCCTCCCCCGATCCGGACGTAGCCGGGCACGTCGCCGGCGTCGTCCTCGGCGACGAGCACGTTCGCGCGCCCCTTGCCCTGTTGCGCCAGCCACGCGACCATCAGCGCGATCACCGCGATCAGCAGGATGACCATCACGATCCAGAGCCAGCTCTCGGACTGGCCGGGCATCCTGGTGCGGTCAAAGACTGCGCGAAGCTGGTCCCAGAGGGCGGCGGACCACCGCTGCCACCAGCTTCCCACGGCGGGGACGGAGGCCAGCAGGACCAGGAGCAGCCCGATTGCCAGGAGCTTGAGGCCCAGGATGCCGATCAGGATCCGGTTGAGCAGCCGCGGGGTTCCGTTCACGCGCCGATCACCCCCGATGATGCGAGGTTGACGCGGACCGCCGGCAGCGGCGCCGGGGCCATGTCGCGCAGTTCGGCCTCGACGGCCGCCTGCACGTCCTCCGCGCGGAGCGGGACGCCGGAGGTGGGCCGTACGTTGACCTGGACCTCGCGCCTGGAGACCACCACCATCACCTGTTCCTGGGTCACGTTGGCGGCCAGGCGGGCCCGCCGGGCCAGCGCCGAGGCGATCACCTCGTCGTCCACCACGACGGCGGCCCTGGGGTCGGCGAGCACGTGCCGGGCACGGCGGCCGGGCAGCACGGCGGTGAGGAAGAAGAACGCGCCGGCTGCCAGCAGCACCGCACCGACGGTTCCGAGCAGCAGCGGCGGGACTCCGGCGGGCAGCGCGGTGACCCGGTCCGCCGCGGTCTGCGGATCCACCAGCCAGGGCGGCTGGCCGACGGCCCGCACTGCGGTCTCCAGCAGGGCGTAGCCGCACAGTCCTATCACCAGGATGGCCGCCAGGACGGCGGCACCGGCCCGGGAGGAGGTGGTTTCCCGCGCCAGGACCCGGTCCCGCTCCGGGTCGTTGGCCGCGGAGCTGTCCGGACGCTGGTCCGGTCCCGCCGTGGGGGTCACCGGACCCGCCCTCCGTCGGTGATGGTGGCGCCGCTGACGCGGATGTCGACGCGGCTCAGCTGCGCGCCGCTTAATTCCGTGACGCGGTGCAGGATCTGCGACTTCGCGGCCACGGCCCGGTCCTGGATGGGACCGCCGAAGGCCGCCACCCGGGCCGGGTCCCGGAGCACCGAGGTAAGCGACGGGATGGCAATGGGGGTGACGAGCGCGAGGGCGAGGAGGCCGTCGTCGTCGGTCCAGTCGGCCCGCACGTCCTGCGCCGGCACGCCGAGGGCCTCGGCGGCGGCCGCGCGCGCCACGGACGTCAGGGCCTGGGTGCTGATCCGGTTATGTCCGGCCAGCAGCCGTCCGGCGGCCACGCTCATGAGGAGGAACGCCGGCCGGTGATGGCGTCGATGACGCTGCGCAGGTCCAGTTTCCCTTCCGCCGCTCGTCCCAGCAGGCCTCCGACGGCCATGAAGAGCAGGGAGCCCAGGAATCCCCAGGCACCGAACGCAAAGGACATAAACGCCAGGAAGGCGCCGGCCGCGATGCCGGCGATCGTCGGGCTCATTGCAGGACCTCCCGTGCAGGACGAGTTTCACCGGCGGCCGCCGGCTTGGGCGGGCCAGGGACGAAGACGTCGTGAATTTCGACGTTGACCTCGATGACCTGGAGGCCGACGAGTTCTTCCACGGCGGCGTAGACCGCGGCGCGGATCTGGTCCGCGAGCGGATGAAGGGGTGTGCCGTACAGGGCAACCAGATCGATGTCCACGGCCACCTGGGTTTCGCCGACCTCCGCCCGGACCCCGGCGGAGTGGTCCACGCTGCCGACCGCGTCGCGGATGGCGCCCAAGGCACGGGAGGGCCCGCTGCCCAGCGAGTAGACGCCGGGAACCGAGCGGGCTGCGATGCCCGCAACCTTGGCGACCGCGGTTTCGGAAATAACCGTGCGGCCGGCGGCGGCCGGCACCGCGGCAGGGAGCCGTACCCCCTCGACGGCGGCCGGTTGAGAATCCTGGTACTCCATGTGGCACTCCCCTTCTCTTTCACACCACCCTAGCCCGTGGGGGCGACGATCGGGATGGACCGCCGCGGAATCTGCCGTCGGGCGGTCGTCCTACTTGCAGTTGGCGGCAAGCCAGCCGGTGACCGGGGCCATCGCTGCCTGGAACTTGCCGCTGGTGTAGACCGTCTGGTCGCTCAGCCCGGCCACGGCCACCTGGTCCAGTTTGGCGAAGGCGGCCTTGAGGCTCTCCGGTACGCGTTCCGCGGT
>DASSXE010000190.1:0-6532 GCA_035704125.1 Arthrobacter sp. | reverse complement strand
GGGCAGTGACCAGAACACCATGCGCGCGCTGCGCCGTGACCCGATGAGCGCGGACAGCTTCCCGCAGGACGTGCTGGAACTCCAGGGCTACCTGACCGGCAACACCCGCATCCAGGGCGTGGACGCCACCCCGGGCAAGGGGACCAACGTGCCGCTGTACATCCTGGGCTCGTCCCTGTTCGGCGCCAGGCTCGCCGCACAGTTGGGCCTGCCGTACGCCTTCGCGTCGCACTTCGCTCCCAATGCGCTGCAGGACGCCGTGGCGATCTACCGCCGCGAATTCCGGCCCTCGGAGCAGCTGGACGCCCCGTACGTGATCGCCGGCGTCAATGTCATCGCCGCCGACTCCGCGTCCGCCGCGCAGGAGATGTTCCAGGCCACCAAACGGGCCCGGGTGTCCCTGTTCTTCGGCAACGGCCGGGTGTTCAGCGACGACGAGGCGGACATGATCCTTGACTCCCCGCAGGGCCAGCACATGGCGCAGATGATGAAGTACTCCGCCGTGGGCACCCCGGACGCCGTGCTGGAATACCTCGAGGAGTTCACCCGGCACGCCGACGCCGACGAACTGATCGTGGCGCACCAGAGCGCCGGCGTCGAGGACCGGCTGCGCTCGGTGGAGCTGCTGGCCGAGGTCGCCGGGCTGGCCCGCGTCTAGCAGTTCCTGCCCGCCCGGCCCCTAGTCTGCGGATTCGGGGCCGGGTTCGCGCCGGGCGCCCTCGGAGGCGGTCACCGGAAAGATATGCGGCGCGGTGAAACCGGCCCCGGCGAAGGCCTTCGCCACACCGCGGGCGACGGTTTCGGCGTCGCCGTCGCGGACCAGGGCGATCGCCGCGCCGCCAAAGCCGCCGCCGGTCATCCGCGCCCCGAGCGCACCCAGTGCCTGGGCGGTGGACACCGCGAGGTCCAGTTCCGGAGTGGAAATCTCGAAATCATCCCGCATCGACAGGTGCGAGGCGTTCAGGAAGGGTCCGATCGCGGCCGGGCCCAGGTTGCGCAGGGTGGCGACGGTATCCAGCACCCGCTGGTTCTCGGTGATGACGTGCCGGACCCGGTGGAACGTCTGCGCGTCCAGCTCCGCTGCCGCGCGCGGAAGATCCTCCGGGCCGAGGCCGCGCAGGCTCCCGACGCCCAGTGCCCTCGCGCCGTCCTCGCAGGAACGGCGGCGGCTGGCGTACCCGCCGTCGGCGTGGGAGTGGCTGGTGCGGGTGTCGATGACCAGCAGGCCCACCCCGGCGGCCTCGAAACCCAGCGGGACAACCTCGGTCTGCAGGCTCTGGCAGTCCAGCAGGATGCCGTGGTCCGGCTCGCCCAGCAGGGAGGCCGACTGGTCCATGATGCCGGTGGGGGCACCCACCACCCGGTTCTCCGCCAGCTGGCCGATCCGCGCGAGTTCCTGGCGGTCCAGCCCCGCTCCCCACAGCTCGTTCAGGGCCAGGGCCACCGAGCACTCGACCGCGGCAGAGGAAGACAGCCCGGCGCCCGCGGGCACATCCGAGGTCAGCGCCAGGTCCACGCCTGGCAGCTGTCCGGCCTCGGAACCCTTCTGCTTGACCGCCTCGGCCACGGCCCAGGCGACGCCCAGGGGGTAGGCGGACCAGCCGTTCAACGATTCCGGGTCCAGGCCGTCCAGTTCGACGTCGACGACGCCGGGGAAGGAACTGCTCGCGACCCGCAGCCGCCGGTCCGGGCGGACCCCGGCGGCGACGGCGGTGCGGCGCTCGATCGCGATCGGGAACGCGAAGCCGTCGTTGTAGTCCGTGTGCTCGCCGATGAGGTTGACGCGGCCGGGTGCGGACCACACCCCCTCGGGCTGTCGGCCGAACTGGCCGGCGAAGTAGTCGCGTCCCTGCTGGGAAAGTTCAGTCATGGGGGGTGTCTTCCTGCTACGTGGTGGGGGTGCCGGCGGATGCTGCGTCCACGGAGGTGATGGCGTCGCGCAGCCGTGCGGCGGCGGTTTCCGGCGGGATGTCGGCGATGAAGGCGCCCATGGCTGCCTCGGAGCCGGCCAGGTACTTCAGTTTGTTCTTCTCCCGCCGCGGCGAGGTCAGCTGCAGCATCAGCCGGATCTCGTCCCGATGGGCGTTGACGGGGGCCTGGTGCCACGCCGAGATATAGGGCGTGGGCGTGTCATACAGGGCATCGACACCCCGCAGCAGGCGGCTGTACAGGCCGGCGAACTCGGTCCGCTCCGCGTCGGTCGTCGCCGCGAGGTCCGGGACGTGCCGGTGCGGGAGGATATGCACTTCCAGGGGCCAGCGCGCCGCGAACGGGACGAACGCCGTCCAGTGCTCGCCCTGCAGCAGTACCCGCTCCGACTTCTGCTCGAAGGCGAGGATGTCCTCGAACAGGGACCCGCCGTAGTTCTCGATGGTGCGGATCAGCTGGGCGGTGCGCGGCGTGATGTACGGGTAGGCGTAGATCTGGCCGTGCGGATGGTGCAGGGTCACGCCGATGGCCTCGCCGCGGTTCTCGAACGGGAACACCTGCTCGACGCCGGGCAGCGCGGACAGGGCCGCCGTCCGGTCCGCCCAGGCCTCCACCACTGTCCGCATCCGGGAGAGGGACATTCCCGCCAGCGACCCGGTGTGTTCGGGCGAGAAGCACACCACCTCGCAGCGGCCCACCGACTGCCTGCTGCGGCCCAGCCCCACCCGGGCGAGGTCCGCGAGGCCCTCCGGGGCGTCGGGTCCTTCGAGGGCGGGGCCGAAGGAGGGGGACTTGTTCTCGAAGACGGCGACGTCGTAGCGGCTGGGGATTTCGGAGGGGTTGTCCCGCGACGCCGGGGCCAGCGGGTCCCGGTGCGACGGCGGCAGGACCACCCGGTTCTGCCGTGCGGCGGCGATGGAGATCCATTCACCGGTCAGCACATCCTGGCGCATGGTGGCGGTCTCCGGCCGGACGGTTGGTTCCCGAAGGTCCGGTCCCCGCTCCGGCGGAAGGGTGGTGTCGGCGTCGTCGAAGTAGATCAGGTCCCGACCGTCGGAGAGCTTGTAGGCGCGTTTGGTGATCTGTTCCATGCTAGGAGTTCCTTAACGAGGTGCCGCTGTGGGGTGCGTCGGCGTCGGCCCGGCGGACGGCCAGGAGGACTCCGTGTTCGGGGTTCAGGACCGGCATCGGCAGGCCGGAGGCGGCCAGG
The DNA here is from genome assembly GCA_035704125.1 of Arthrobacter sp. Taxonomy (GTDB): domain Bacteria; phylum Actinomycetota; class Actinomycetes; order Actinomycetales; family Micrococcaceae; genus Arthrobacter. Next base: position 3,393 of record DASSXE010000190.1, on the reverse strand, counting down.
AACCGGCCGGTGGCTTCGACGCCGGATTCCAGCCAGGCCGGCGGTACCGTCTGGAGGTAGGCGCCGCGGTCCGTGGCGGCGGGGTAGACCGCCTCGACCCGGTAGCGGGCCCCTGGCTCCAGGCCCGGCAGGCACACCCGACCGGGGATTTCAGCGAAGGAGCTTCCCATGGACACCAGCGCGTACAGGGCCTCGCCGCCGTCGTGGGCCACCACCCCGTGCAGCCGCAGCGCCGGGTCGGGCTCATCCGCGCGGACCATCCGGCCGCTGTGCAGCAGCCCCCGGTACTCCTTGAACAGGGCGATCGCCCCGGCCAGTTCCGCCCGCTCGGCGGCGTCGAGATGCCGGATGTCCCACTCCAGCCCGAAGTGGCCGAACATCGCGGTGACCGCACGGAAGGACAAGTCGTGGGTGCGGGCCGTGGTGTGGCTCCGGGTGGGGCCGATGTGCGAGCCCACCAGCTCCGGCGGTACCACCGTCCCGGTCCAGCGCTGGATGGTCTGCCGCTCCAGCGCATCGTTGCAGTCCGAACCCCAGACCCGGTCCGTGCGCTCCAGGATGCCCAGGTCCACCCGGGCGCCGCCGGAGGAGCAGCTCTCAATCTCGACGTGCGGGTGGGCCTTGCGGAGTTCGTCCAGGAGCCGGTAGACCGCCTGTGTCTGGGCGTGGACGGAGGGCCGGCCGTCGTGGCCCATCTCGGTCAGGTCCCGGTTCTGGTCCCATTTGAGGTAGCTGATCCGGTTCCCGGACAAGAGGGCATTCAGCCGGTCGTAGATGTACTGCCATGCGGCCGGGTTGACCAGGTCCAGGACCTGCTGGTGCCGCCAGCGTTCGGGCAGCCGGCCGGCAGATCCACGGGCAGCTTCGCCGCTCCGGTGCGTGGCCGGCCCGGCGATCCAGTCCGGGTGGGCGCGGGCCAGGTCGGAGTCCTCGTTGACCATTTCCGGTTCCACCCAGAGGCCGAATTCCATCCCGTGGCCGGTGACCGCCTCGATCAGCGGGGTGAGGCCGTCCGGCCAGAGGTCTTCGTCGACGTACCAGTCGCCCAGGCCCGCGGAGTCGTTGCGGCGGCCGCGGAACCAGCCGTCGTCGAGCACGTACCGTTCCACGCCGAGGTCGGCCGCCGCGGCGGCGAGCTCCAAGAGCGCCGGCAGCCGGTGGTCGAAGTAGACCGCCTCCCAGACGTTCAGCACCACGGGCCGGGGTTTGCCGGGGGTGGGGTGATGCGGCCGGCCGCGGAACCAGGCGTAGAAGGCGTCGGTGATGCCGTCCAGCCCGGCATCGGAGTAGGCGGCGTAGAGCCACGGTGTTTCGTACGTGTCCCCGGGGGCGAGGTTGATTTCGGCGGATCCGAGCAGTTCGGATGCGCCGATGACGGTCCGTCCGTCGCCCACGGTGTCCACGAAGCTTTCGTGGTTGCCGCTCCAGCCCAGGTGCACCGCCCAGACCTGTCCATGCCGGAACCCGAAGCCGGGGGTGCCGGCCGCCAGGAGCAGGGACGCGTCGTGGCCGGTCCGTCCGTGCCGGCCGGACCGGACCCAGGTGCCCTGGCGCAGCGGGAGCCGCTGCGGGTGCGATTCCCGGCACCAGCGGCCGGTCAGGTCCAGGACCTCGGTGGCCGCGCGGCCCACCGGCAGCACCGCCGCCAGCTCACCCACCGTGTAGGTCCCGGCAGCGGCGTCGTTGGCCAGCGTGTGGCGGAGCTGGAGCAGGCCGCCGCCGTTGATCCTGATCTCGGTGCGGACGGTGATGCCCGCGTCCGGATCGGACTGGGTGATGACGGCGGACCCGGAGTCGCCGGGGTCCACGTCGGCGGAGACGAGCCGCAGCCGCGGGGAGAAGGCCGTCCCGCCGCGGTGCCCGCGGAGTCCGGGGCGCCCGCGCCAGCCGGAGGAGTGCTGCGGGATCAGGCCCAGCGTCACCGGGATGTCCAGCGCCGAGTGCGGCACGGGGTCCGACAGGAGGGCCAGGTCCGGCAGATCCGGGCCGAGGTCCGCGCCGAAGTGGAGCAGGGCCGGCTCGCCGGTGCTGAAATCGATGAGCAGGGCCGTGCCGGAGCGGCGCAGGTACAGCGGTGCGGGTGCCGGTGCGGAAGCCGCGGTCCGGCTATCCGGGGCAAGGTTCAGGTCCGGGTTGTTCACTGCAGCTCCAGGCGTCGTCAGGTCGGGGTGGGGTCGGTGGGCGGGTGTGGTCAGCCGGTGGCCGCGCCGGCGGCGTGGGTGGGGGCCAGCCGCAGCCGCCCGACGCGCTCGCCGAGTACGCGCCGCGCCTCGAGGCCCAGCAGGTCATCGCTGATGAGTTCGTCGGCATCTTCCAGGGCGGCAATGGTGCTGATGCCGAGGGTGCCCCACTTGGTGTGGTCGGCCAGGACCACCACCCGGCGGGCGGCGGCCACGAAGGCCCGGTCGGTTTCCGCCTCCAGGACGTTCGGGGTGGTGAAGCCGGCATCCGGATCGACACCGTGGACGCCGAGGAAGAGCACGTCCAGGTGCAGTTGCCGGAGCGAGGAGGTGGCCAGCGGGCCGACCAGGGCATCCGAGGGGGTGCGCTGGCCGCCGGTCAGGATCACGGTGGACGGCGACGAGCTCTGGTGGAAGACGTCGGCGATCCGCACCGAGTTGGTGACCAGCGTGATCTGCGGGCCCGCCGTGAGGAGCTGTGCCAGGGCCCAGGTGGTGGTGCCGGCGCTGAGCCCCACCGCCATCCCTTCGCGGACCTGGGCGGCCGCCTCGTGTGCGATCGCCATCTTCTCGTCCTTGAGCTGGGTCATTTTCAGCTCGAAGCCGGGTTCGTGGGTGCTGGCCCCGCCGGGCAGTTTCGCCCCGCCGTGGATCTTTTCCACGGCACCGGCCGCGTCGAGGGCCTCGATGTCACGCCGCACCGTCATCAGCGAGACACCCAGCAGCTTGGCGAGGTCGGCGACGCGGACAATCCGCTCACGTTGGACCTCGGCGAGGATGGCTGAGTGACGGGCTGCGGCGAGCATCTGGTGTCCTTCTTAGCGTTGTGGGTCGAGGTGGCCGGCGGGACCGGTCACTGCGGGGCGGGTTACTGCGGGGGAGTGGAACGGACGACGGCGACGCCCCCGGCGGCGAGCCCCAGCCCGCCGTCGAGCCCGGTGCCGGTGAGGAGGTCAAAGCCCTCCAACGGCAGCCGGACATCCTGGGCCGAATGGTTGATGCAGAACGTCCAGTGGGTTCCGTCCTTGCTGCGGCGGACCACCTCCACGTCCGCCGGCAGGTCGGGCACCAGTGGCGCCACTCCGGCGTCGGCGCAGACCACCGAAAGCAGCTCCCGCAGCCCCTCGGGGGAGAGTGCGGTGGCGGCGTAGTAGGCGCGGCCGCTGCCGGCGACGTTGCGGGTCACGGCCGGTGACCCGGCCGCGGGGCCCTG
>DASSXE010000159.1:0-7818 GCA_035704125.1 Arthrobacter sp. | reverse complement strand
CGCCGTCGCCATCCTGCTGGTGATCGTGCTGGCACCGGCGAAGCCCTGGATGCTGATCGTGCTGCTGCTGATCCCGGCCAGCCTGATGCCGTCCTGGCTGATGATTGCCGGCCGGCGCCGCAAGAGCCTGATCCCGGTGCTAAAGCAGACCGGCCTGATCAACCTCGGTTACGCGGCGCTGTTCTCGCTCGGCCTGGTGCTGAGCCACGGGTTCTAGGCCCGGACACTAAGGCCGGCCGCCGGGGCCTTACACCGCGGCCCGTTGGCTGCGTGGCCTCGTCCGGCGGGGATTAGGTCTCCGGTGCGTCCTTGGGCCGGATCTCCGAGCGCACGGTGACGTCCGGGTGGGCGTCGACGAGGCGGTCCTCGGCCTCGGCATCGTCCACCTCGCCCGCGGTGCGCAACGGCTTGGCCTTGCCCGAGAAGCGGTTGTGCAGCGAGGCGGTGGCCTGGTCGCGCTGTTTCTGGAAGAACAGGAAACTGATCGCAAACGCCATCATGCCTGCGCACAGGGCGGCCAGCAGCCAGCCCAGCTGAAGGTAGACAAACAGCGCGAACAACGGCGCGAACAGCGCCAGACGGATCAGGGAGTATTTCAGGAAAGCCACGCTCCCAGTTTAGCCGCCCCGCGCCCGGCCGGCCGCTGCCTGCGGACGGCCACCGCCCGTTCGGGCCGCGGCGGGCGTTATCCGTCCGTGCCATTGGGCCGACGCCGGCCGCGCGGCTGGAGGCTAAACTGAAGCTATGCTCCGCGTTGTGGTACCAATCGTCGTACTGGTGGTCTTTGTCTACGGGCTGATTGACCTGATCCGCACCGACGCCCGCAGCGTCAAGGGGATTTCCAAGCCCGCCTGGATCGTGGTGCAGATCGTCCTCCCGGTGCTCGGCGCGCTCCTCTGGTTCCTGATCGGCCGCCCCCGCACTAGCCCCGCCGCGGCGCCCGCCAGCTACCGCCACCCCACGGCGCCGGATGACGACCCCGAGTTCCTTCGCAACCTCGAGCAGCGCCGCCGCAACCAGGCGGAGGCCGAACGGCTCCGGAAGCTCAAGGCCGAACTGGAGGCCAAGGAACACGGCACCGGCGACGCCCGGGAGCCGGACTCCGGCGACGCCCACGGCAGCGGCGACTCCCCGCACGGAACCGACGAGGTCAAGTAGCGAACGTTCCCGCTACGAAATCGGACCAGCGCCCCGCTGGTCCGCGGTGCGCCGGTCCGAAACCGTAGCGAAAGGGTACTGCCGGGGGTCTACAGCCCCGAGTAGGAGTGCAGGCCGTTGAAGAACTGGTTCACGATGGTGAAGTTGAAGACCACGCACAGGTAGCCGACGATCGAGAGCCAGGCCGCACGGGTACCGGTCCAGCCGCGGGTGGCGCGGGCGTGCAGGTAGCCGGCGTAGACAACCCAGATCACGAAGGTCCAGACTTCCTTGGTGTCCCAGCCCCAGAAACGGCCCCAGGCCTTCTCGGCCCAGATGGCACCGAACATCAGCGTGAACGTCCAGCCGACGAAGGCGATCGCATTGATCCGGTAGGACAGGTTCTCCAGGCTCAGTGCGTTCGGCACCAGGCGCATGAAGCCCAGCTTGTCCTTCCCGCCGGCGGCGACGGTCTTCTGCCGGTGCGACTGCACCAGCTGCAGCGCGGACATCGCGAAGGTCAGGGTGAACAGCGCCGAGGACAGCACCGCGATGGACACGTGGATCAGCAGCCAGTAGCTCTGCAGCGCCGGCACCAGGTGACCCACCGGGGTCCAGAACGCCACGGAGGCGGCAACCAGCATGATGATCGCCAGCCCGATCACGAAGGTGCCCAGGAATCGCAGGTCGCGGCGGATCAGCACCAGCAGGAACACGGCCACGGCCACGAACGCACCGGTGGTCAGGAATTCGTACATGTTGCCCCACGGGACACGGCCGGCACCGAAGCCGCGGGTGATGACGCCGGCGGCGTGGATTGCGGCACCCAGGACGGCGACGGCGACGGCGACCCGGGCCGGGACCCGGCGCTCGGTGCCGTAGCGCATCCCGCCGTCGGCGGTCAGCCCTGCACCGGCAGCCTGGCTGCCGGAGACGGACGACGTCGGACGCTCCGCCCGGCCCACCGGGCCCGCCACGTCGGACTCGGCACGGTCCACCACGCCGCCGGAGGCTCCGACGCCGGCGCCCACCGGAACGCGGCTGACCTGGGCCGCCGAGAGTTCGGCGGCCTTCTGGTCCACCGCGCGCAGGGTTTTGCTGCTCTTGGCCAGGTCCCAGGCGAAGGCGATGAACGCGACCGTGTACGTGCCGGCTGCCAGGAGCATGAAGAGCTCGCTGTACTGGCCCATGGTTTCGTTGATGGGGAACATTACTGATCCTTCTTTGACTCGGTAGAGCCTGCTGTGGGCTGGGTTGCGTCTGCTGCGGCGCCGGTCGGGGAGGCTGGCTGGCCGCCGGCACCTGGCTGCGCGGTGTCCGCCCGGCCATTATCCGCCATGGCGCTGGGAACAGGCTGGGAGGCGGTGTCCTCGTCCAGCGGCCAGGCTGCGGCCAGCATGGCGCGGATGGCGGCGGCCTCCCCCGCCAGGCGGTGGTCCTCGCCGCGCGCCAGCAGGCCGTACTCCACCATGGTCCGGCCGTCCGCGTGGGTTCCGGTCCGGACCCAGGCGCGGCGGCGGTTGACGTAGAGCGAGGTGACCAGGCCGGCGACGGCGAGCAGCGCGAAGAACAAGGCGTAGGCCTGGCCGGGGTTGTGGTGGATGTCCACGCCGACGTAGCGCTTCACGCCGTCGAACGTGATGGTGCCCTTGCCATCCGGAAGGGTCTGCGTGGCGCCCGGGGTGAGGACGATGCCCTTGGTGGGCAGGTTACGGGCGTTCAACGGGGTCAGCTTCTTCACGTCGAGCTCGAACACGTTCTGCGGGGAACCGCTGTCCAGGCCCAGGTCGCCGTAGTAGGAGTTCAGCGTCAGCTGCGGGTTGAAAAGCTCCGGGTCCCCGCTGAAGGAAACACCCTCCGGCGTGACGAAGGCGGTGGGCAGGAAGAAACCGGCGAAGGCGAGCTGCTGCGGCTTCGCGTCCGGAACCTTGATGACCACCGAGGAGTAGTAGTTCTCGCCCTGCAGCTTGGCCACCACCGGACCCTGCATGGCGACGTTCCCGGCGCCGTCGCGGACGGTGACCACCGGGGCGTAGCCGTTGCCGGTGAGGTAGACGCTGGTGCCGCCGAGGCTGAGCGGGTCGTTGACCTTCAGCACGTCCTGCTTGGCCGGCGAGTCCGGGGTTTCCTTGGTGGTGACGTCGGCCTTGAAGTCGATCGGCTGGCCGAACTTGCCCTTGGACTCGCGGTCGAAGGTGATCTGGAACTTGTTGAGCTGGATGGAGTACGGCTGCAGCTGGCTCGACTGGAAGTTGGTGCCGGGGGTGAACTGGTCGTAGCCGACGAGGGTGTTCACGAAGGTGTCACCCTCGACCAGGATCCGCTGACCGCTGTAGCCGAACAGGCCGCCGGCCGCCACGGACACCAGCACACCGATCAGCGCGGTGTGGAAGACCAGGTTGCCGACCTCCTTGAACAGGCCGCGTTCGGCGCCGACCGAGGGCCGCCCGCCGTCGCGGTCCCTGACCTCCACGCGGTAGCCGCGCTTCTTCAGCAGCGCGGCCGCATCGTCGATGGCTTGCGACGCCGGGATCCCGGCGTCGGCGGGGATGATCAGGGTGCCGTATTCGGGCAGCCGGGAGAGGCGTGCCGGCGTGCGCGGCGGCTGGGAGCGGACGGCCTTGTAGTGCACGATCGCGCGGGGTACGACGCAGCCGATCAGCGAGATGAAGAGCAGGATGTAGATGGCGGAGAACCACGCCGAGGAGTACACGTCGTAGAGCTGCAGGGAGTCCAGCAGCTTGCCGTAGTCCTGGTGGTCCTTGATGTACTGCGTGACCACGGCCGGGTTCGCGGGCCGCTGCGGGAACAGCGATCCGGGGACGGCGGCGACGGCGAGCAGCAGCAGGAGGAACAGCGCCGTGCGCATGCTGGTCAGCTGGGTCCACGCCCAGCGGAGCATGCCCACCGGCCCCAGGGAGGGCAGGACCGCGTCCGCCTTGGCCGCCGACACGGCGCCCTCGGCGGGTTTCGTCCCGGTTTCGGTGCTGCCGGACGCCGGGGATTTCATCTTTTCGTTCACTCGCTCGCTCATCAGATCGGCAACTTCACATCGGTTTGGAACCAGTACTGCAGACCCGAGACCCAGGCACCCCACACGCCGGTGGCCATCAGCAGTCCGAGCGCTATCAAAATGCCGCCGCCGGTGCGCTGGATGGCGAGCCGGTGCTTGCGGAAGAAGGACATCACGCCGACGCCGCGCCGCACGGCCAGGGCGATCAGCAGGAAGGGAATGCCCAGGCCCAGGCTGTACACGAAGGCCAGCAGGGCGCCCTTCGCGGCGGAGGAGCCGCCGGAGAGGCTCAGCAGCTGGACCGCCGAATAGGTCGGGCCGATGCAGGGGGCCCAGCCCAGGCCGAAGGTGATCCCCAGCAGCGGCGCGCCCCAGAGTCCGGCGGGCGGTTTGGCGTGGATCTTCGCGTCACGTTGCAGCCAGGAGAAGCCGCCCAGGAACACCACGCCCATGATGATCACCAGGACGCCGAGCAGCTGGGTGATCCAGCCGTTCTGGGATCCGGTGATCAGGGTTCCCAGCTGCCCGAAGGCGCCGCCCAGGAGGACGAAGATGACCGAAAATCCGAGGACGAACAGCCCGATTCCCGCCAGCATCCGGCCGCGGCGCTGCTTCTGCAGGTCGACGCCGGTCAGCCCCGTGACGTAGCCGAGGTAGCCGGGCACCAGCGGGAGCACGCACGGGGAGAGGAAGGAGACGAATCCGGCCAGCAGGGCCACGGGGATGGCCAGCAGCAGGGACCCGTTGAGGATGGCTTCGGCGAAGGGGCTGTTCACGACGGCGTCTACCGGCTCACTCGGCCACGGCGGCGGCGATGAGGGACTTCAGGGTGCCCTTTTGGATTTCACCGAGTACGCGGGACGCCACCCGGCCCTGCTTGTCCAGCACCAGGGTGGTGGGGACCGCGCCGGGCGGAACCAGTCCGGAGACGGCCAGCAGGACGGCGCCGTCCTTGTCGTTGAAGCTCGGGTAGGTCAGGTTGAACGTCTTGTCGAACGCTTCCGCCGTCGCCTTCTCGTCGCGCAGGTTGACCCCGTAGAACTGCACGCCCTGGCCCTTGAATTCCTGGTGCAGGGCCTCCAGCGACGGCGCCTCCACCCGGCACGGGGCGCAGGCGGCGAACCAGAAGTTCAGCACCGTGACCTTGCCCTGGAAGTCCGCGGCCGTGACGGCCGTGCCGTCGAACAGCGCGCCCTTGATGTCCACCGGCTTCTTGCGGTCGGCGACGGCGAATTCGGTCACCGACCCGTCACCGGCGACGTAGTTCTTGTTGTCCCCGGCCTTGGCCTGCTTGGCCAGGTCGTCCTCCTGGGCGCAGCCGGACAGGCCCAGCGCCACGGCCAGGGCCACGCCGCCGGCCGTTAAGAGGCCGCGCCGGCTCAGCCGGGATTCAATGCCAGCCATGCTCAAGCTCCCGGCGTGCTCGACGCGCCCGGAAGCAGGGCGGCGGCGGGTTCGCTGTAGTCGACCCGGAGCAGGGTGCCGTCATCGTTGAACACCAGGGACGTGACCGAGGTGAGGGTGCACTCGCGCTTGCGCGGATCGTGCCACAGCCGTTTGCCCTCGGCGCTGAGCCGGGTGGCCCAGATGGGCAGCTGGTGGCTGACCAGAATGGCCTCGGCACCGTCGCCGCCGAGTTCCACAGCCCGCAGGCGCGCATCCTGTACGGCGGCCCGGACCCGGGCGGCCTGCTCCTTGTACGGTTCGCCCCACGAGGGGCGGAGCGGGTTGCGCAGCATCGGCCAGTGCCGGGGCTTGAGGATTTCGGACCGGGAGACCTGCATCCCCTCGAAGTAGTTGGCGGCCTCAATGATCCGCTCTTCGGTGACGATGTCCAGGCCCAGAGCCTGTGAGATCGGTTGCGCTGTTTCCTGGGCGCGGGTCAGCGGGGAGGCCGCCAGATGCACGATCCTGGCCCCTTGCGCCACGCGGCCGCTAAAGTGCCCGGCCAGCGTCCGGGCCATCTCCCGGCCCAGCTCGGAGAGGTGGAACTCCGGCAGCCTGCCGTACAGGACGCCGTCGGGATTATGGACCTCGCCGTGGCGGAGCAGGTGAACAGTGGCTAGGGGCATGTGTACCAGTTTCTCAAAGGGCAGGGGCAATAACGAAATCTTCTACAGGAAGTAGAACTGAAACTTTTTCGGAAATGTTCCCTGCCGGTGGAATAAAAGATGCAAATGCATGTTTATACTGGGTGAAGCAGTTAGTTGAGACTTCAACCAATGAAGCCGCAGCCTACGATCAGACGAACATCCGCACGACCCACCCGACTCAAGGAGAACCACCATGGCACTTCCCGCTAACCTCACCACCGGCACCTGGACCCTCGACGCCTCGCACAGCGAAATCGGCTTCACCGTCCGCCACGCGGGCATCAGCAAGGTCCGCGGCCAGTTCAAGGAAGCCGACGCAACCCTGGACCTCGCCGAGAACGTGTCCGACTCCAAGGTCAACGCCACCATCAAGACCGCGAGCTTCGACTCCGGCGATGCCAACCGCGACGGCCACGTCCGCGGCGAAGACTTCTTCGACGTCGAGAAGTTCCCGGAGATCTCCTTCGTCTCCAACGCCATCGTTGCCAAGGGCGACGCCTACGAACTGCAGGGCGACCTGACCATCAAGGGCATCACCCGCCCGGTGGCCCTGGAGACCGAGCTCAACGGCGTGGCCGTTGACCCGTTCGGCAACACCCGCGCCGGCCTGACCGCCGAGACCACCATCAGCCGCAAGGACTTCGGCCTGACCTGGAACGCTGTTCTGGAAGCCGGCGGCGTCCTGGTCAGCGACAAGGTTGCCATCAACCTGGAACTGGCCTTCATCGCCCCCGCAGCCTAGTTGGCGCAGCCCCTCGGGGCTAACCCGGCCGGACCGGCCGAAACCCTCGAATGCCCCGCATCGTCCCCGGACGAAGCGGGGCATTCGTGCTTTCCCGGGCGGTGCCGGGTGGCTGCTCGAAACCACCGGCGGCGCGGTCTAAAGTGAAATCCATGAGCAACACCGGCGACCTCCCCGAGCCCCCCAAGCCAGGCGCCAACCGGTTCTCATGGCCCGAGGACCATCCGCGCAGCTTTCACGAAACCCTGCCCGTCGGCGGCTATGCGGCCATGTTCACGGTCCCGCCCATGCCCGCCTCGCTCAAGGTGTCCTACTGGGTCTGGGTGGTCGGCGGACTGCTGGGCCTGCTCGCCGGCGTCGTCGGGCTGTTCGGCGCCCTCGTGCTGTTTGTCGTCTCACCGCCGTCCGGCCTGCTCCTGCTCCTGCTGGTGTTCGTGGCCCTCGCGCTGGCAGCTGCGCAGGTGACGCTCGCCATGAAGATGAAGGAAGGCCGGGAGTGGGCCCGCCATGCCCTGACCATCGCCACCGGCGTCAGCCTGCTGCTCGCGGCCGTCAGCACGGGCTGGGCCGGCGGCGGAAGCTGGCCGGGCTTCACCATCAGCCTGGCGGCCACCATACTGATGTGGCTGCCCGGAGCCCAGGCCTGGTTCGACGCAGCCAAGCGCCGTCCCTGACGGGCGCGCGGGGATTTACCGCGGAAGGGACGGGTACGACGGCGGCCGGCTGCCCCCTTGGCTGCCCGAGGAACGTCCTGCAGATTCCCCCACACCGCGGCAACGGCGGGGTACGGTGGAGATTAACCACGCTGGGGGCAGGGTCTAGGCGCTGATCCC
>DASSXE010000074.1:0-3350 GCA_035704125.1 Arthrobacter sp. | reverse complement strand
AGTCTCCCACATCGGCGGACCCGCCGCGAACCGGAGCGGCCGTGCAGGGCCCTTTCAGTCCGCCAGGGAGTTGCGGATGGAGATCCGGGCCTGGTCCAGGACCGTCCGGACGGTCTCCAGGGTTACCGGGCTCACCGGGTGCGCGCCGGCGTGGCGGCGCAGTTCGATCCGGATATCGTCCCGGAAGGACTGGACCAGCATCTCCGCCTCACGTAGCCGGAGGTCGCCCTCCCGGGAGTAGCGGGCGCCCGCCGCGGTGGCGGCGCTGCGGGCCGTGGTGCGGGCGGCTTCGGCGGTGGCGGCCAGGTCGGCGCGCAGCCCCTGCATGTTGGTCCGGATGTCCTCGCGCAGCTTGTCCGCGAGTCTGCGGACAGAAGCGGAGATGTCGTTCTCCACGCCCGCCAACTCGTCGCGCCGCCGATTCAGTTCCACCAGCCCGGCCTCGGTGATGCTGTAGTTCGTGCGCCGGCCCTCCGCCTGGGTGGCCACCAGCCCTTCCTCCTCCAGCTTTCCCAGCCGCGGATAGATGGTTCCGGCGCTGGGGGAGTACGTGCCGCCAAACCGGTCACTGAGCGCCTTGATCAGCTCGTAGCCATGCTTGGGGCCGGACTCCAGCAGGGCGAGCAGGTACAGCCGTAGCGCTCCGTGCGCGAAGACCGGCGTCATCAGAGGCCCGCTTCGGTGCCCGGGTCCGGCTGGCCGTGGAAGATTGAGGTCTTGCCGGACACGGAGTTGGTCCGGACCAGCATCAGTTTCGCGTCCGGACCGGCGATGGTCTGCACGCTGCCGCCCGGTTGGTTGTACCGCTGGTCGTCAATGACGACGGCGCCGCTGGCCGACTTGGCGATGATGTCGACGCCGACGTCGTGCGGGAGCCGGATGGTGACGTCCCCGGACACGGAGTTGGCGCCGAAGTCCTGGGTGAAGCCGTGCAGGTCGAAGCTGAGGTCGCCGCTGACGGTGTTGGCGCGGATATTGCTGAAGTCGCCGGAGGCGGTCACCTCGCCGGAGACGCTCTTGGCGGTGAGGACCCCGTGGTGGTCCCGGGCGATGACCTCCCCGCTGACGGTGTTGACGCCCAGTTCGCCGGAGGTGCCGTCGGCGAGGACCGAGCCGGAGACGGTGTTGAGCCGGGTGTGCCCGGTCAGGCCGGAGACCATGCCGTGGCCACTGACCGTGCCCGCTTCCACGTCGACGCCGGCGGGCAGCGCAATGCTGATCACCACCGAGTTGGTGGAACTGTTGTTGACCGTACCCATCAGGTTCTTGAACCAGCCCTGCGGGCCGTGCAGCTGGTGGCGGATCTCGAGGCGGCCGTCGGTGAGGCTGATCGCCAGCGGGTCGCCGTCGATCGCGGAGACCTCGATCCGGGTCACGTCCTCGTCGTGGCTGACGATGTCGAATCGTCCCCGGACGATGCCGAGCTTGAGTGAGCGGACGCCGTCGACATCGATAGTTTGGGGACCGGTGACGGTCCAGGAGTTCTCTTCCATGGTTCCTCTTCGGCTGCAGGGAGCGATGTACGCCGAAAACAGCTTGCGATATATCGCGAATATGGAACCACGGTACAACCGCCGCCGGGGGAGGTCAAGATATATCGCGTCAGCCTACTCCGGGGCGTCCATGCCGAGCCATTGGAACCAGCCCCGGTGCAGCACCAGCCAGGCCATGAGGCCATAGCCGGCCTGGCCGGGCGTCCCGCCGTTGGCGGCCAAATCCTGGCGCCACTGGTCGTGGTTGAGCAGGGGAGAGAAGGTATCCACGTACAGGTGTTTGCGCCGGGTGGTGACGTCGGCGAAGGCGGTGTTCAGTTCGCCGAGCCGGCGGTTCTGGGTGGGATCCAGCGTCGGCGGCGGCCCGACCACGAAGACCTCGATCTTGTTCTGCGACGCCGAATCCAGGATGTTGGCCAGGTTCAGGCGGCTGCGGGCGGTGGACAGGCCGAACTCGATGTCCCGGCCGGACAGCCCGATCACCAGGCGGTTCTCGTGCCGCGGGGCGAAGCGCCGTCCGGCCTCCTCCAGCCAGCGGTCCGCCAGGCCCTCGGTGCCCTCCTGCGGGCAGGGCAGCGAGTAGCTTTCCAGGCTCAGGCCGTCCTGCGGCGTGCGGGCCAGGACCCGGCCCAGCCAGCCCAGCGCCCGGGGGTCACCCAGACCGGCGAGCAGTTCATCTCCCACGGCTGCGATCCGCAGCTTACGATCTTCCACGTCTACCTCTTCACTTCCTGTGCCGTGCTCCGGGTCCTGCCCGCGGAGCCCGGCTGCTGGCTTAAACGACGCTGCCCGGCCGGAGACGTGGTGTTCCACTTCCGGCCGGGCAGCCCGGTCCTACTTACGTGCGAATGCCTGCTTGAGCAAGGTGTCCTGCTCGGCTGCGTGGCGCTTCATTGACCCGGCCGCCGTGGAGGCGGATGCCGGGCGGGACACCAGGCGCACGCGGCGGTCCAGCGCATCGGGCAGGTTCAGCCCGATAAACGGCCACGGTCCCTGGTTGGCAGGTTCGTCCTGCGCCCAGACGACGTCGGCGTTCGGGTACTTGGCCAGCTCGGCGGCAATCTCGTCGGCGGGCAGCGGGTAGAGCTGCTCGACGCGGACGATCGCCGTCGTGGTGTCCCCGGTCTTCTGCCGCGTGGACAGCAGGTCGTAGTAGAGGCGTCCGGAGACCAGCAGGACACGTTCGACGGCGTCGGCCTGCAGCGCTTCGTGCTCGGGGATGACCGGGCGGAAGCTGCCGGTGGTGAAGTCCTCCACCGAGGACGCCGCCGCCTTGAGGCGCAGCAGCTGCTTCGGGGTGAAGATGATCAGCGGCTTGCGCGGGCGGCTGTAGGCCTGCCGGCGGAGCAGGTGGAAGTGCGAGGCCGGCGTGGTCGGGTTGGCCACGATCATGTTTTCCTCGGCGCACATCTGCAGGAACCGCTCGATCCGTGCGGACGAGTGGTCCGGGCCCTGGCCCTCGTAGCCGTGCGGCAGCATCAGTACCAGTGACGAGCGCTGGCCCCACTTCTGCTCGGCCGAGGAGATGAACTCATCGATGATCGTCTGCGCGCCGTTGACGAAGTCCCCGAACTGCGCCTCCCACAGCACCAGGGCGTCCGGACGCTCCACGGAGTAGCCGTATTCGAAGCCCATGGCCGCGTATTCGGAGAGCAGGGAGTCGTAGATCCACAGCTTGGCCTGGCCCTCGGTGAGGTTCGCCAGCGGCGTCCACTCGTCGCCATTGGCGCGGTCGTGGAAGACGGCGTGGCGCTGCACAAAGGTGCCGCGGCGGGAGTCCTGGCCGGCGAGCCGGACCGGGACGCCTTCCATGGTCAGCGAACCGAAGGCCGCGAGCTCGCCGAAGCCCCAGTCGAT
>DASSXE010000481.1:0-6490 GCA_035704125.1 Arthrobacter sp. | reverse complement strand
TGCTCTCCGGGCTGGGCGCCGGCGATCTTGACGGTGTGAAGGCTGCCGCCTTCGACACCAGGGTGCGGATGTTCATCCACGGGGACGCGGCCAAGAAGATGGCCGAATCCCTCCGTGACCACGGTGCCGACGTCATTTCCGAACCCATGCCGTTCTACGTCCGGGGCAGCGAGGGGCCGCTCCGTCCGGGCGAGATCGAAAAGGCGACCCGGTGGGGCCGGTCCTTGTTGGAGGCGGCGGAGCGGCCATGAAACCGGGGCGCGTTGTTCTGCTGGTGCTCGGCTCGCTCGCAGCGCTGCTGGGCCTGGGACTGTTGGCCGGCGCCGCCTTCACCGGCTGGGCAAACTATCAGCAGCGCGACGGCGGATACTTCACGACTCCCTCGGAGCGCTACACGGTGAGTGGCTACGCGCTCGCCCTGCCCCGGCTGGACATTATGGCCAACGCCGGGCCCGCCATGGTTGACCCGGCGGCGTCGGCGGGCAGCGTCCTGCTTCGCGGGACGACGGCGGATTCATCCCGGCAGGTCTTCATCGGCATTGCGCCGCAGGCCGATGTCGCGGCCTACCTCAGCGGGGTCCAGCACTCCGAACTCACCAACGTCCGCTTCTCCCCGTTCCGCCCCGAGTACCGTGACGTTACCGGCACCAAGCCGCCGGCGCGGCCCGGTGACCAGAACTTCTGGGCGGCGTCAGCCACCGGCCCCGGCAGCCAGGAACTCCGCTGGGACCTGCGGTCCGGAAACTGGGCCGTGGTCGTCATGAACGCGGACGCGAGCAGCCCGGTTTCCGTCGACCTCAGCGGCGGTGCACGGTCCGAGCTGCTCTGGCCCATCTTCGTGGGCCTGCTGATCGGCGGCCTGGTGCTGCTGGGCGTGGGGGTGCTGCTGATCGTCCTGGGCGCTGCCGGCTTGGGACGCGGGGCGCCGCCTGCGCCCGGCGTTCCACTCCCGGCGTCGGCCTACCCGGGTCCCGCGGTGTACCCAGCCCCCTACCCGGGTCCGCCTGCCGCGGGCCCGCCTCCCGGTCCGCCCATGGTGGGTCCGCCTCCCATGGGCCCGCCTCCCGCGGGGCCGTATCCGGGTGCGCCTGCTCCCGGTCCGTATCCTGCGCCGCCGTCGGCCGCGGGGACGCCGCCCGGAGCCCAGGTGTACCCGGCCCGGCTCAGCGGCTACCTCGATCCCCAGCTTTCCCGCTGGTTGTGGCTGGTGAAGTGGTTCCTGGCCATTCCCCACTACATCGTGCTGTTCTTCCTGTGGTTTGCGTTCGTGGTCACCACGATCGTGGCCGGATTCGCGATCCTCTTCACCGGCCGCTATCCGCGTTCGCTCTTTGCCTTCAACGTAGGCGTGATCCGCTGGAACTGGCGGGTTGCGTTCTACTCCTACTCGGCTCTCGGAACGGACCAGTACCCGCCGTTCAGCCTGGCGCGCACCGGCTACCCCGCGGACTTCGACGTCGACTATCCCGAGAAGCTTTCCCATGGCCTGGTCCTGGTGAAGTCGTGGCTGCTCGCCATCCCGCACCTGCTGATCGTCGGTATCCTCACCGGGACCGTGCGCGGCTGGGGAGGCCGTGAGCGGTACTGGGACGGCGCCGAATGGGTCCAGCAGAATGCCGGCATCTCCTTGATCGGGGTCCTGGTGCTGATTGCCGGCGTGGTGCTGCTGTTCACTGGACAGTACTGGCGCGGCCTGTTCGATCTGTTGATGGGGCTGAACCGGTGGGTATACCGCGTGATCACCTACGTCGCCCTGATGCGGGATGAATATCCGCCGTTCCACCTGGACCTCGGACCGACCGACCCCGGCGACCTCCAGCCGGTCGTCCTTGCTCCCCTGCCCCCGCCGTCGGGCCCGTCCGCCCCGCCGCAGCCCTGAGCACCCGCACCCTCCGCCCGCCCGGCCGTCTGCCCTGCACTCCCATCCCTTGCCAGCAGGCCGCGACGGGAAGATAGTGGAGACATTCGACGATGGGCGGCGGGAGGCAGGGGCATCATGATCACGGGCGGCGAAAGCGGACTCCCGCCAGGGGTGGTGCCCACGGGTGGCACGGCTACACTGGCAGATGTCGGCAACGTTGCTGTGTTGATCGCCTCTGGTCGGGCGGACGCCGTTCCCGACGCCGTCACCCTCCCCAGCAGCGCGATCCAGGATTTCTAGCCGGCGCCATGGCCGACGGTCCGGCAGACGAGCTCCAGGCAGGAGGCACTGATGGGAATCAGCCTCTTTCCGCGTGAGAGTCACGGCCGTCACGCCGCCCTTGGCCTGGCGGCGTGCCTGATCGCCGCGGCAATCGCCAGCTCATCCCAGCCCGCCGTCACGGCAGCCCCCGCGGTCCGGGTGGTCGTGGTGGGCGATTCCCTCAGCACGGGTCACGGCACCTCACCCGAACACGCCTGGCCGGCCTTGATCCGGACAGATCCGATGCTGGCCGGGTTCCAAGTGGTCAACGCGGCAGAGAACGGCAGCGGCTACGTGCGTCCCGGCGACGCGGACGGGACCTTCGGCAGCCAGGTGGACCAGTTCGTCACGGCCGACACCGGCGTGGTGGTGTTCTTCGGGTCCGAGAACGACCTTGGCTATGACGCGGGCGACGTCGGCGGAGCCGCCTCGGCGGCCCTGACCCGAGCCGAACTGCTGGCACCCGCGGCGAAGATCATCGTGGTGGGCCCGCCGTCGTATTCCACCGACCCGGATCCCGGACTCCTGGATATTCGTTCCCAGCTCAGGACCGCGGCGCAGGGAGCGGGGGCCGAGTTCGTTGATCCGATCGCTGAGGGCTGGATCAGCGGCGACGTAGAAGACCTGATCGGGCCTGACGGTGACCATCCGACGGTCGCCGGGCAGGAGTATCTGCTGCAGCACATCGCCGCGGTGATTGAGCAGGCAGCCCCGGAACCAAACTCCCAGCCAGGCCGGGCCGCCGAATGACCCGCCCGGCATACTCCTAGGAACAGGCAGTAGTGTGGGCCCGTGCCACCTCTCGACGTCGTCATCACCGCCTGGCAAATCGACTGGACCGCCCTGGTCCTCATGGTCGTCTCCGGTGCCCTCTACGCCTTAGGTCTCCGGGCCGCCGCCGCCAACGGACGCCGCTGGCCGCTCTGGCGGACCCTGGCCTTCTACCTGCTGGGACTGGGTTCCTTCGCGACACTCACCTGCGGCTTCACCGGTGTCTACAGTGCCGAACTGCGCTGGGCCTTCACCGTGAAGATCACCCTAATGCTGTTCGTCGTCCCGCTCCTGGTCGGGCTCGGGAAACCCATCTCGCTGGCCCGCGCGGCGCTCGCGGGCCGCGGCGTCGCACGCCTGGATGCGCTGCTGACCAACCGGCTTGTCCGCTTCGTCAGCAACTCGATGGTGGCGCCGCTGCTGGGGCTGGCGCTGTTCTCCACCTTCCTGACGCCGGCGTTTTTCGTACTGCGCACCAACCCGCTGGCCGAGGCGCTTTTGACCGTCGGCATCCCGGTGCTGGGCCTGCTCATGGCGCTGCCGATCATCGAGGAGGCAGACTTCCACCGTTCCAGCGCGTTCATCACCCTGGAGTTCGTCTTCGTCTTCATCGAGCTGCTGATCGACGCAGTGCCCGGGATCCTGTTGCGCCTGAACGGCCAGGTCCTCGACCACGTCACCGCCCGCCAGTCCGGCCTGAGCTGGTTTCCCGACTCCCTCCGAGACCAGCAACTTGCGGGAGACGCGCTGTGGTTCATCTGCGAGATCGTAGACCTGCCCTTGATCATCCTGATGTTCATGCGCTTCTCCCGCACGGATAAGCGCGAGGCGCGCGGCTTCGACGACCTGACCGACAGCCAGCTGGAAGAACTGAACGCCGAACACCTCCGGCGGGGACGCTAGCCCAAACGACATCACGCCCCCGCCACGGCAGGGCGCCGGTCAGGCCTCCCGGGACGCCGGTGACTTGGTCTGGGCCGGATCGCGCTCGGCCAGCGAGCCGATGGCGGCGTCGATCTTGTCCATGATGCCCTGGTCCAGTTTCACCCCGGCGGCCGCGACGTTCTTCTCGATCTGCTCCGGCCGGGAGGCGCCCATGATGGCCGAGGCAACGTTCTTGTTCTGCAGCACCCAGGCGATGCTCAGCTGGGCCATGGTCAGCCCGGCCTCGTCGGCGATCGGCTTCAGCTGCTGCACGCCGGTGAGGACCTCGTCGGACATCCAGCGTTCAATCATCCGGGCACCGCCCTTGGAGTCGGTCGCGCGGCTGCCCTCGGGGGCCGGTTTTCCGGGGTGGTACTTCCCGCTGAGCACGCCCTGGGCCATCGGTGACCAGACGATCTGGGACAGCCCCAGCTCCTCCGACGCCGGAACCACTTCCGCCTCGATGACCCGCCAGAGCATGGAGTACTGCGGCTGGTTGGAGATCAGCTGGAAGCCGAGCTCCTTGGCCAGGGCATGGCCGTCGCGGATCTGCTGGGCCGTCCATTCGCTCACGCCGATGTAGAGGGCCTTGCCCTGGCGGACAATGTCCGCGAACGCCTGCATGGTCTCTTCAAGCGGTGTCTCGAAGTCGTAGCGGTGGGCCTGGTACAGGTCGACGTAGTCGGTCTGCAGCCGGGTCAGCGAGCCGTTGATGGATTCCATGATGTGTTTGCGGGAGAGTCCGAGATCGTTGTGGCCCTTGGGGCCGGTGGGGCCGAAGACCTTGGTGAACACCTCCAGGGACTCGCGCCGTTCACCCTTGAGGGCCTCGCCCAGGACGGTTTCCGCGGCGGTGTTGGCGTACACGTCGGCGGTGTCGAAGGTGCTGATCCCGGCGTCGAGCGCAGCCCGCACGCACTGGGTGGCGACGTCGTTCTCCACCTGCGAACCGTGGGTAAGCCAATTGCCGAAGGTGATTTCCGAAATCTTGAAGCCGCTATGGCCGAGGTATCTGAATTCCATGGGTCCCAACGTAGCCCAGATGCCCTCCGGCGGTAAGGGTTCAGCTGGCCTTGCGTTCCTCGCGCCCTTCGGCGGAGACGGGAAGCTCGCGCACGGAGACCGTGGCATCGGGCGCGGCGGCGGCCGCTGCGCGGTCGCGGGCGCGCGCGTCGGCGCGTTCGACGGCGGCGGCCCATTCGGGGGAGATCTGCGGTTCCTTCCGGGCGGCCTTGGCCGCGGCCGGCCGGTCTTGGGCGGCGGACCCGAGCCCGTCCGCGGAGCCAGGGGTGCGGCGCCGGAACAGGGCAGTAGCCGCGGTCGCCACGAGCCGGCCGAAGCCCGCCAGCAGGAGGGTGAGGACGAAGGCTGCGAACACGCCGAGGAACATCACGAGGCCCACCGCCAGGGTGCCGAAAAAGGTCAGGTTCATGGCGATCGTCGTCGGGTCTTCCACTACGTCTCTCCAATCCAGCCTGCCGTGGGTGCCGTTCCGCGGCACCCATGCGCCGGGCACCAGCCCTGATCAACCATACGGAGAATTCCGTCCCGACATGCGGAGAAATGGCGGCCCGGGCATGATGTGTCCAAGCTGATACCTTCCGCGCCGCCGGCAGCCGAAAAGGTCCGCCCGGCGGGGGCCGGGCGGACCTTTTCTGAGCGGCGTCTATAGTCGGAAGCAAGCCACGCCGGACCTGTCCGGAGCATCGGAAGGATTACTGTGACGACGCCATCGACCGCCGGCCCCGGGGACTCCGGCGCCCCCCGCCAAGACCGCTGCCCCTGCCTCTCGGGCGAACAGTATGACGGCTGCTGCGGCCGGTTCCACCGCGGTGAAGCGGATTCGCCGACCGCCGAGCAGCTGATGCGGTCCCGGTACAGCGCGTTCGTCGTCCAGGACCAGGCATATTTGCTCCGGACCTGGCACCCTGACACCCGCCCGGCCCGGGTGGAGCTCGATCCGGCCATCGAGTGGCGGCGTCTGGACATCGTCTCGACCCGCCGCGGAGGTCCGCTGGACAGCGAGGGTACGGTCGAGTTCAAGGCGCACTACCGGGTGGGCGGCGAGCGGGGCGTCCAGCATGAGTCCAGCCGGTTTCGCCGGCTGGACCGCCGGTGGTACTACCTGGACGGAGTCGAGGGTAAGGCCTTGGCCTAGCGCTCCTCGACGGTCTCCACCGGGGTGAAGCCGGCGCGGTCAACCTTGCGGTGGAAGCGCATGCCTGCCAGGCCGCCGAGCATGGCGCCGATCAGTGCCACGACGGCCACCACGACCGCGGCGATGATGCTGGTGGTGGTGAGGTCGCCCTCGTTGACGGGGATGCGCGGGAAGCTGTTGAGGTTGGCCAGGACGTCGAACTTCTGGCCGGCGGTCATGGCCAGGACAGCGACGAGGACCGCGGCGATCAGGGCCCAGATCCACACCATGAGCCCCTGCCGGGCACCGTTGAACCGCGCCATCCGGCCGGCGACGTAGCCGCCGCAGTAGTAGGACAGGAAGAGGATCACCAGCAGGGTGATGATCCCGGCCAGACCCACGCTCTGGTTGCCCGAGGCCTGGTTGGCGGCGTCGGCGATGTTTGTGTTGGTGGCGAGCCCGACGGCGGTGCCGGC
>DASSXE010000385.1:0-9098 GCA_035704125.1 Arthrobacter sp. | reverse complement strand
TTGGTGAGCAGCGTGATGATCCGGTCAGCCTCGCCCAGCTTATGGGTGCGCAGGACGACGGCGTCGTCGCGGTAGGCACGCGCAGCGTAGGAGGATGGTTGGGCCACAGTTTATCTTCGCACTCGCCGGCGGAATCCCCGCCATTGACCGGACGGCGCTGCGCCGCCGGAAGCCCGGCGGCGCAGCCTCGTCCTCAGGGGCTCTCAGGCGCGGGCGTCCCGGATGGCGCGGTTGACGGCGGAGATGACGGCCTTCAGGGAGGCCATCGAGGTGTTGGCGTCGATGCCGACGCCCCACAGCACCCGTTCGCCCACGGCGCACTCGACGTACGCGGCGGCCTGGGCGCTGCCGCCCTCGGACAGGGCGTGCTCGCTGTAGTCCAGGACGCGGACGTCGACGCCATCCTCGCGCAGGATGCTCAGCAGGGCCGCGATCGGGCCGTTGCCGCTGCCGGTGCGGCGCAGCGGCTTGCCGTCGACCTTGAGCGCGGCGGTCAGCGTCATGGTGCCGTCCTCGTCGGACTCGGTGCTGACGGCGCCCAGGGCGTAGCGGCCCCACTGCGACTCCGCGGCGCTGGAGGGCAGGTACTCGTCCTGGAAGAGCTGCCACAGCTGTGCGCCGCTGACCTCGCCGCCGACGGTGTCCGTGCGGCGCTGGATCACACCGGAGAACTCGATCTGGGCCCGGCGCGGCAGGTCCAGGTTGTGCTCGTTCTTGAGCAGGTAGGCGACGCCGCCCTTGCCGGACTGCGAGTTGACCCGGATGACGGCCTCGTAGCTGCGGCCCAGGTCCTTGGGATCCACCGGCAGGTACGGAACCTGCCAGGCGTAGTCGGCCACGTCCTGCCCGGCGGCAGCCGCGTCCTTTTCCAGGGCTTCAAGGCCTTTTTTGATGGCGTCCTGGTGCGAGCCGGAGAAGGCGGTGAAGACCAGGTCGCCGCCGTAGGGTGAGCGCTCGGCGACCGGCAGCTGGTTGCAGTACTCGACGGTGCGGCGGACCTCGTCAATGTCGGAGAAGTCGATCATCGGGTCGACGCCCTGGACGAACATGTTCAGGCCCAGGGTGACCAGGTCCACGTTGCCGGTCCGCTCGCCGTTGCCGAACAGGCAGCCCTCGATCCGGTCGGCGCCGGCCAGGTAGCCCAGCTCGGCGGCGGCGACGCCGGTGCCGCGGTCGTTGTGCGGGTGCAGGGACAGGATGATGCCCTCGCGCGGGTGCAGGTGCCGGCTCATCCACTCGATCGAGTCGGCGTAGACGTTGGGGGTGGCCATCTCGACGGTGGCCGGCAGGTTGATGATCACCTGGCGGTCGGCGGAGGCCTCGAACACGTCGGCGACGGCGTTGCAGACCCGCACCGCATAGGCCAGTTCGGTGCCGGTGAAGGACTCCGGGGAGTATTCGTAGGTGATGTGCGTGTCCTCGAGGGTTTCCTCGTACTTCTTGCACAGCCGGGCGCCCTGCAGGGCGATGTCCAGGATGCCGTCCTCGTCCTGGTTGAACACGACGCGGCGCTGCAGGACGGAGGTCGAGTTGTAGAGGTGCACGATCGCCTGCCTGGCCCCGACCAGGGACTCATAGGTGCGCTCGATCAGGTGCTCGCGGGCCTGCGTCAGCACCTGGATGGTGACGTCGTCCGGGATGTGGTTGCCCTCGATCAGCTGGCGGACGAAGTCGAAGTCGGTCTGCGATGCTGAGGGGAAACCCACCTCGATTTCCTTGTAGCCCATCCGGACCAGCAGGTCGAACATCTTCATCTTGCGGGCCGGGCTCATCGGATCGATCAGGGCCTGGTTGCCGTCGCGCAGGTCCACCGCACACCAGCGCGGCGCTTTCGTGATGACCTTGTCCGGCCAGGTGCGGTCCGGCAGTTCGACGGTGATCAGGTTCTGGAAGGGGACGTAGCGGTGGACCGGCATTCCTGAGGGCTGCTGTGCGTTTCGCATTACTTATCGGGGCCTTTTCTGTGATTCCTGATGAAAGGGTGGCCGGGCAACACAAACTCCGCAGCGAGGTTTGGCCTTGCGCTAGATCGCGTCTGAGGCCCCGCCGCGGCAGCTAAGAAGAAGGAGTTCTGCGCGCACATTTTCACGATAACACGGTGCGTAAGATGAAGGAGCCATACCTCTAGCAACGTCCACCATGCAGACGCTGTCCCGGTAAGCAGGCCGGTCACAGCCTCTTCGAAGGAGCCGCAGTGCCGCTTTCCGGGATTGACCAGTCCACTATCGACGACGCCGTCCGGCCCCAGGACGACCTGTACCGTCATTTCAACGGCGGCTGGCTGAAGTCCGCGACCATCCCCGATGACCGGCCGCTGGATGGCGCCTTCACGGCGCTCCGCGACGGGTCGGAGCTCGCGGTCCGCGAGATCATCCTGGCCGCCGCGGACCGCGGCGCGGACGCCACCGGAATCGAGCGCAAGATCGGCGACCTCTACAACAGCTTCATGGATGAGACCGCCGCCGAGGCCAAGGGCGCCGGGCCGATCCGTGCCCGGCTGGCCGAAGTGGCCGCCACCGGGTCCGTGGCCGAGCTGCTCCGGCTCGCCGGGCGCCTCTTCCGGGCCGACGTCTCCGGCCTCTTCTACATCTACCCGGCGCCCGACGCCGGCAACCCGGACCGGATCCTGCTCTACACCGGGCAGGCCGGCCTGGGGCTGCCCGATGAGTCCTACTACCGCGAGGAACAGTTCGCCCCGATCGTCACCGCGTACCGGGAACACGTGCGCACCATGCTGGAACTGGCCGGTGTCCCCGACGCCGTTGCCGCCGCCGGACGGGTGGTTGACCTGGAGACCTCGCTGGCGTCACACCACTGGGACAAGGTGACGCTGCGGGACCCGCAGAAGACCTACAACCTGAAATCCGCGGATGAGGTGGCGCAGTTGTTCCCGCTGATGTCCGACTGGTTCGACGCGGCGGGCATTGAGCCGGACAAGCGCGGCGAGCTGGTCGTCAGCACCCCGGACTTCTTCGCCGGGGCCGCGGCCCTGCTGGAGACGGTGCCGCTCGCCGCCTGGCAGGACTGGCTCTCCCTGCGGGTGGTCAGCGCGGCCGCCCCGTATCTCTCGGCCGCCTTCGTCGACGCCAACTTCGCCTTCTACGGCACCACCCTCAGCGGCACGCCGCGCAACCGCGACCGCTGGAAGCGCGGCGTCGCCGTCGTCGAGGCCGCCCTCGGTGAAGCGGTGGGCCAGATCTACGTGGCCCGGCATTTCCCGGAAAGCCACAAGGAGCGCATGCGCACCCTCGTCGGGAACCTGATCGAGGCGTACCGCGAATCGATCACCGGCCTGGCCTGGATGGGTGAGGACACCAAACTGGAAGCGCTCAAAAAGCTGGACTCGTTCCGGCCCAAGATCGGCTACCCGGAGAAATGGATCGACTACTCCGCGGTCGTCATCGACAAGGACGACCTGCTCGGCAATGTCGAACGCGCCCACAACGCCGACGTCGACCGGCACCTCGACGAGGTGGGCAAACCGGTGGACCGGGACAAGTGGCTGATGACCCCGCAGACGGTCAACGCGTATTACCACCCGTTGCTCAACGAGATCGTCTTCCCGGCCGCCATCCTGCAGCCGCCGTTCTTCACGGCCGACGCGGACGACGCGGTGAACTACGGCGGAATCGGCGCCGTGATCGGACACGAAATCGGTCACGGCTTCGACGACCAGGGTTCCCAGTACGACGGCAGCGGGCTGCTTCGTAATTGGTGGACCGAGGCCGACCGCACCGCGTTCGAGGCGCTGACCTCGAAACTGGTGGCACAGTTCGATGCGCTCTCCCCCGCTGAGGCAGCCGGCCAGCACGTGAACGGCAAACTGACGCTCGGCGAGAACATCGGCGACCTGGGCGGTCTGACGATCGCCTACAAGGCCTACCTGATCAGTTTGGCGGGCAAGGAAGCTCCGGTGCTTGACGGCCTGAGCGGCGCCCAGCGGTTCTTCGCCTCCTGGGCCGCGATCTGGCGGCAGGCAATCCGCAGCGAGGAAGCCATCAAGCGGCTCGCCACGGACCCGCACTCCCCCAACGAATTCCGCACCAACGACATCGCGCGGAACCTCGACGCGTTCCATGAGGCATTCGGCACCGGCGAGCAGGACGGCATGTGGCTGGCCCCGGCCGACCGCGTGAGCATCTGGTAACAGCAGCCGGAGAACGGCAAAGGCGGCCCTGGCGTATTCGCCCGGGCCGCCTTTCCCGTTGCGGCGCTGCTGCCGCCTGCCGTCCCGCCTAGCGGGTGATCATGGCCGGGTTCGCCTGCTGGCAGACCGTGTCGCCGGCGGTCTGGTTGACGATGTCCGGCGGGAGCGACGCCGGCGCTTCCGGCTGCTTGGCCCCGGCGGTGTAGTCGCTGCCGAGGTAGACCTGGACCCCTGTGACGCCCGCGGCGGGCAGCACCTGGGAGGCGGGAATGCCGAGCAGGGTGGCAATGTCGGCGGCGACGTCGGCGTAGTTCGACCCGTAGTACACGGCCGTGGTGGGGACGGCGCGGGCGGCGAACTGACTGGTCTGGCTGAACCCGGCGGCGGTGATGGCCGCGACCGCTGCCTTGGCCTTCGCCGGGTCGGAGGACCCGTTGGCGACGGTTACCGGCTGCAGCGCCTTGTTGTAGGCCGGGGCGGCGGAGGCGGTCGGGGTGGCCGTGGCCTCCGCCGACGCGGAAGCGCTGGCCGCCGGCGACGGCGTGGCGGTGGGGTCGGTCAGGTCAACGTCCTTGCGCAGGGCGGCGAAGAGCTGGGAGGCGGCCGGCTCGGCCAGCTGCAGCCGGTTGGAGTCGGAGACGGCGGGCTCGGTCGGCGTGGCGACGAAGGCCACCTTGCTGACGTCGATGTCCTTGAGCCGGTTGCCGACGGTGAGCAGCGTCGGCACGGACGCCAGGCCTTCGTCGACGGTGAGGTTCTTGGTGATGGCGTCGGCGATCCCGAGCATCTTGGCCGGGTTGGCCAGCGTGCCGTCGGCCTTGATCTTGCGGACCAGGGAGGACAGGAATCCCTGCTGGGCCTTGATCCGGCCAAGGTCTCCGCCGTCGCCGAAGGCGTGCCGGGTCCGGACGAAGGAGAGGGCCTGTTCGCCCTGGACCTTGGAGGTTCCCTTGGGCAGGCGGAGCCCGGAGTCGGGGTCATAGATGGCGTCGCTGACGCAGACATCGACGCCGCCCACGGTGTTGGACAGCTCCTTGACCGAGTTGAAGTCCGCCATCATGAAGTGGTCGATCTCCAGGCCGGTGAGTTTGTTCACCGTGTCCACCGCGCAGCCGATGCCCGCCTCGGACATGGCCGAGTTGATCATGACCTTCTGCTGGGCGGGATATTCCTTCTTCGTCTTCTGGTCGATGCACTTGGGAATGTCCACCAGCAGGTCGCGGGGAAAGCTGATGACGCTGACGCGCTTGTTGTCCGCCGAGATGTCCATCATCATCATGACGTCCGAGTGGCCGTAGCCGGCGGAGTCCTCGGTGCTGCCGTATTCGGAGTTCTTACCCTCGCGGGTGTCGGAGCCCAGAATCAGGATCTGCATCCGGTCGGTTGCCTCGTTGACCGCCTGCTCGCTGCGGCCGTTGCCGGCGCCGAGGGCCTGCTTGCTGATGTTGCCCTGCAGCCGGATGAACCAGTACGACCCGAACGCGATGACCCCCACCAGCAGGATCGCAATGACAATCGTGGTGGCCTTGAGCCAGGTGGGTGTCCGGTGCGTGGCACCCAGGTGCCTGGCCGGGCCGACGGAAAGGTCCGGCGCGTGCCGGGCAGCGGCGCCGGGCCGGACCGGTGGAACGGTCCCGCCTGCACGGTTGTCACGGGGTGGGACCACGGATAATGCCTTCCGTCGCGAAGTGGAGTCCACCTATTTTAGTGCCCGAAACTGTGAAATCCGCGCTGGGCGTGCCCGCCCGCGGGTTGGGCACGCCACGGCCGGCCTAGAAGCCGAGTTTCACCAGTTGCTTCGGGTCGCGCTGCCAGTCCTTGGCGACCTTGACGTGCAGGTCCAGGTAGATCCGGGCGCCCAGCAGCGCCTCGATCCCCTTGCGTGCGTTGGTGCCGACCTCGCGCAGCCGGGCGCCGCCCTTGCCGATGATGATGGCCTTCTGCGAGGGCCGCTCGACGTAGAGGTTGACGCGGACATCCAGGAACGGCCGGTCCTCCGGCCGGCCTTCGCGCGGCACGATCTCGTCCACGACGACGGCCAGGGAGTGCGGCAGTTCGTCGCGGACCCCCTCGAGGGCAGCTTCACGGATCAGTTCCGCGATCATGACCGCTTCGGGCTCGTCGGTGAGGTGCCCGTCCGGATACAGCGGCGGCGAGGGGGGCATGTGGCTGATCAGGACGTCGGCGACGGTATCGACCTGGAAGCCGTCGGTGGCGGAGACCGGAACGATGTCCTTCCAGCCGTCCTCGCCGAGCACCTCGCGGCCCAGCGCGGCGACGGCCAGCAGCTGTTCTGTCAGCGCCTGGCGGTCCACGGTATCTGCCTTGGTCACCAGGGCGATCACCGGCTTGTTCCCCAGGGCGGCCAGCTGGGCGGCAATGAACTTATCGCCCGGACCGATCTTTTCGTTCGCCGGCAGGCAGAAACCGATCGCGTCAACCTCGGCCAGGGTGTCGGCCACGAGTTCGTTGAGCCGCTTGCCCAGCAGTGTCCGCGGGCGGTGCAGGCCGGGGGTGTCGACCAGGATCAGCTGGGCGTCCTCCCGGTGCACGATGCCGCGGATGGTGTGCCGGGTGGTCTGCGGTTTCGCCGAGGTGATGGCGACCTTCTGGCCCACCAGGGCGTTGGTGAGGGTGGACTTGCCGGCGTTGGGGCGTCCGACCAGCACCGCGAACCCGGCCCGGTAACCGCCGGACGGCGTTTCGGCGTCGGACTTATTCTGCTTGCTCACGTGGAACTCCCTGCTGCGTTGTTTCGGCCTCGTCGAGAAGGTCTTCAAGGTCAGTTTCTTCCTTTGGCACCGCTGCCGCAATGATGTGGCTGACGCGGTTGCGGCGCCCCTCCAACCGATCGGCCCGGAGCGTGACGCCGTCGACGGTGACAGTGCTTCCCACGATCGGAACCCGGCCCAGGGCCTTGGCGAGCAGGCCGCCCACGGTGTCCACCTCGTCGTCGTCGAGCTCCAGGTCGAACAGCTCCCCCAGGTCGTCGATGCTCATCCTGGCGCTGACCCGGTAGCTGCCGTCGCCCAGCTCCACCGCCTCGGCGGCCTCGGTGTCGTACTCGTCAACGATCTCGCCAACGAGTTCCTCGATCAGGTCCTCAAGGGTCACCAGGCCGGCGGTTCCACCGTACTCGTCGATGACGATCGCGACGTGGGTGGACTCCTTCTGGAGCTCGCGGAGCAGCTCGCTCACGGGCTTTGAATCGGGGACGTAGCGCACCTCGCGGGCCAGGTCGTCCACCAGTGGCGGCTCCACCCCGGGGCCGAGGTTGTGGATCACGGCGGCGACGTCCTTGAGATAGACGATCCCGAGGATCTGATCCGTGTTCTCCCCGATCACCGGGATCCGGGAGTAGCCCGAACGCAGGAACAAGGACATGGCCCGGTGCAGGCTGGAGCCGGAATCGATGCACAGGATGTCGGTCCGGGGCACCATCACGGCCCGGACCAGGGTGTCGCCGAAGTCGAAGACGGACTGGATCAGCTCGGCCTCGTCGTTTTCGATCACGTCGGATTCGCTGGCGCGCTCCACGAGTTCACGGAATTCCTCCTCGCTGAAGAACGCCTCGTTGTCCGCCGGGGCGCCGGGGGCCACCGCGCTGCCCAGGGTGACCAGCCAGCCGGGGATCGGGCCCAGCACCCAGCACAGCCAGCGGATCAGCGGCGCGGAAAAGCGGACCAGGCCGGCGGAGTGCACCCGGCCGAGCTGGCGGGGCGACACCCCGACGATGACGAATCCGATGATGGCCATGATGCCGGTGGCGGCAAGGCCGGCCAGCCAGACGTTGTCCAGCAGGCTGTGCAGCAGCACGGTCACGGCCACCGCCGAGGCCATTTCGAACCAGACCCGCCAGAACCGCAGCGCGCGCATATGCGCGACGGGCTGGGCAAGGATCCGTTTCAGGGCGGTGCCGCGGCTGTGCAGGACGGCGTATTCGGCGTCGTGCCGCGGAAGGTAGTTGTAGGCGGCCTCGGCGGCGGTCAGGACGGCGGCGAAACTGAGGAAGACCAGCGCCATGCCGGCCAGGATCAGTGGGGTCACTGAATCGTCTCTGCCGGCGCATCCTTGCCGGTGAAGCCGGAGAGCAGTTCGCGCTGCAGGCCGAACATTTCCTCTTTTTCCTCCGGTTCGGCGTGGTCGAAACCGAGCAGGTGCAGGATGCCGTGCGTGGTCAGCAGCAGCATTTCATCCTGGGTGGAGTGGCCGGCGTTCTGCGCCTGGATCTGCGCCACCTGCGGGCAGATGGCGATGTCGCCCAGCATGCCCTGCGGGGTCGGCTTGTCCGGCGTGCCCGGGGTGAGTTCGTCCATCGGCACGGAGAGGACGTCGGTGGAGCCCGGCTCGTCCATCAGTTCGATGTGCAGCTTCTCCATGGCGGGTTCATCGACCAGCAGGATGGAGAGCTCCGCCTGCGGGTGGATGAACAGCCGTTCGAAGACGAAGCGGGCCAGTGCCACCAGCTCGGCTTCGTCGACGGTGACGCCGGATTCGTTGTTGACCTCGATGCTCATGAGTGTTCTCCCCGGTTCTCCCGGGCGACGGAATGCTTGACCCGGTTTCGTTGTGTCTCGTCCCAGATGCTGTAGGCGTTGACGATGTCGCCCACCAGCCGGTGCCGGACGACGTCGGCGGCGTCCAGGACGGAGAAATTGACGTCGTCGATGCCCTTCAGGATGTCCTCGACGATCCGCAGGCCCGACCGGGTGCCGAAGGGCAGGTCCACCTGTGTGACGTCCCCGGTGACCACCATTTTGGAACCGAAGCCCAGCCGCGTGAGGAACATCTTCATCTGCTCCGGCGTCGTGTTCTGCGCCTCGTCCAGGATGATGAAGGCGTCATTGAGGGTCCGGCCGCGCATGTACGCCAGCGGTGCCACCTCGATGGTGCCGGCGGCCATCAGGCGCGGAATCGATTCCGGATCCATCATGTCGTGCAGCGCGTCGTA
>DASSXE010000316.1:0-6710 GCA_035704125.1 Arthrobacter sp. | reverse complement strand
GCGATCAGGGTGTCATCCAGGATCGAGTTGCTGTTCAGTTGCAGGTGCTTGACCGCGTAGGTGATCACGAAGGTGATGAACAGGTAGAACGGCGCCTGCTCGGACATGCGGACCAGGGCCGAGAGCAGGATTTCCTTCGGCTGGCGCTTGATGACCTCCAGGAGAGGGTTGCGGATGATCTTGTTGGACTTGCGGATTGCCTCGAACTCGGGGCTCTCGATCACGCGAAGGCGGACGAAGAGGCCCACGCCGATCAGCAGGATGCTGATGATGAACGGAATGCGCCAGCCGAAGGAGGCAAAGCCTTCGGTACCGGTAATACCGGAGGTGATCCGGACGACGCCGGTCGAGAGGACCAGGCCGAGCGGCACGCCGATCTGCGGCCAGCTGGCGGAGAAGCCGCGGCGCTGCTTGTGGCCCCACTCCATGCTGAGCAGCACGGAGCCGCCCCATTCGCCGCCTACGCCGATGCCCTGGATGATCCGCAGCAGGGTCAGCAGGATCGGAGCCGCGACGCCGATCGCCTGGTAGGTCGGCAGGAAGCCGATCAAGACGGTGCCGAAGGCCATCAGGAACAGGGTGACCATCAGCGTGGTCTTGCGGCCGATGCGGTCGCCGTAATGGCCGAAGATCGCCGCGCCGACGGGCCGGGCCACGAAGCCCACGAACTGGGTCCCGAAGGCGAAGAGAACACCGGTGAAGGCGTTCTGGCCGGGGAAGAACAGCTGCGGGAACACCAGCGCGGCCGCCGTCCCGTAGAGGAAGAAGTCGTACCACTCGATGGTGGTTCCCACGACGCTCGCGACCGTCGCACGCCGGGCGGCCTGCTCTCGGGTTACTGTCTGGACTGTCATCATTACTCCATTGTTATGACGCGGATGGGCGCGGTGCCCACGGTTGGATTGACGGGTTTATCGGTTGGCCGGCGCGGTGGCCGCGGGCAGGCCGGACAGCAGCCTGCCGGCTCCGGGGATGGCTGGTTGCTGGCCGAGGGCCGCGAGGATTTCGTAGGTGGTGGCCGTGGCCGCCGTGACGACGGGGATGCCGAGGGCGTCTTCGACGTCCTGGACGGCGGCGAGGGACGGCATCTGCACACAGGCGGAGAGCACGATCGCGTCGACGCCGGCGTGGTTCAGGCCGGCTGCGATCGCGGGCAGCCGGGCTGGGTCGAGCCGGCCCACCTCAAGGTTGTCCGCCACCTCAAGGCTGATGACGTCCTGGACCGTGATCCCGGCGCCCTCGATGTAGTCGACTACCATGGCGGTCAGCTCTGGCAGGTACGGGGTCACCATGGCGACCTTGCGGGCACCCATGCTGTGCAACGTCCGGACTAAGGCCCCGGCGCTGCTGGTGACCGGAGCCGGATGGCCGTTGTCGGCCGCCGCCGCCGCAATGACCGCTTCCGAGCCCTCATGGGCGCCAGGGCCCTGGGCCATCACAGCCACCAGGCACGCGTAGGCGATGACGTCGACGTCGGCGTCGGAGACGGCGGTGGCGCAGTCCCCCGCTTTGGCGACCATGGCCGCGAGCTCCTCCGGGGTGACGCTCTTCAGCGTCGCCCGGGCGGAATGGAACGTATACGACTGCCCGGTCGCCGCGCTTTGCCGGCGGAACAGCTCCGGGAGCTCGGTCTCCATCGTCGTATTGGAACTCGGAACGATCAGACCGATCCGCGACGTACTTCCTGACATCCCTGCACCCTCATTCGTTCATCCCACAATATGGTTTGCAAACCCATAATGCGGGTTTAGGCTGAGTGTGTCAATGAATTCCCCCGGCCGGGCTGATGCGGCTGGCTATGATGGACACCCGTAGAGAAAGTCGGTGGCAGGTGGCAGGCGGCAGCGCAGCGGCAAAAGAGCAGAGCGACCGAACGACCCCGATCCTGGTGCTGGGCAAGATCAGCGAAATCCTGAACTGCTTTTCCATCGAGGCTCCGGAGCCGACGCTGCAGCAGATCGCACGGACCACCGGGCTGCCGGCCAGCACGTGCCAGCGGCTGGTTCAGAACATGGTGCGGGAGGGCTTCCTGGACCGCGACGGGGACCGCTACAGGATCGGCCTGCGGCTGGTCCAGTGGGCGGCGCCCGGCACCCTGGGCCTGGACGTGGTCCGGCTGCTCCACCCGATCATCCAGCAGCTTCGGGACGACACCGGCGAGACGGCGTGCGTCTACATGCGCGACGGGCAGTTCCGTACCGTGGTGGCCGTGGCCGAGACCCGGCACGTGGTGATGCGGCCCTTCCTGGTTGGCCAGGTCATGCCGATTCATGCCGGCGCCCCGGGGAAGGTCTTCCTGGCCTTCGACCCGGGCGCCCGCGAGGCCCTGCTAGGAACCGAGCTCACCCGCTTCACGGCGGCGACGCCGGCCAGCTGGGAACAATTGGACGCGCAGGCCGAGCAGGCCCGGCAGCAGGGCTACTTTGCCGCATTCGGCGAGCGCAACAGCGACGTCGGATCCATCAGCGCGCCGGTGTTCCGGTACGACGGGCAGCTCGCCGCGGTCCTGGGCCTGGGGTTCCCGACCCAGCGGGTCAGCCCGGCAGATGTGCCGCGGCTGGGGCCGCTGGTTGCCCGGGCCGCCCGGGAAGCCAGCGAGGCGCTCGGCTACCGGTTCCCCGCGCCTGCTGCTGCGGGCGGGCAGGCTTCTAGCGCAGGATGACGACGTCCAGGATGCGGGGACCGTGGACGCCCTCGACCCGCTCCAGTTCGATGTCGCTCGTGGCGCTCGGCCCGCTGATCATGGTCAGCGGCCGGGTCCCGTCGATGCGCCGCAGCGCCTCGGGCAGGATGCCGGCGATGTCCGAGGCGTCCACAACGCAGATGTGGTGGTCCGGCACCAGGCTGATCGCCCGGCGGCCCTGGTTGGGGCTGGCGTCCAGGACAATGGTTCCGGTTTCGGCGACGGCGACGGCACTGCCGGTGACGACGGCGTCGACGGCGTCCAGCTCGCCGACGGTCAACGGCGCCGCGGCGGAGTCGAGGCGGCGGCGGCTGTCCCCCTCGGCGGTCCAGCCGGCGTCGAGCCCTTCGGGCACCACGTAGCTGCCGGCGTCCGCCAGCAGTTCGGCGATCCGCGCGCCGGCGTCCGCGGCAGGCACCACGGAGACCCGGGCCTTGTAGTCCACCAGGCGGTCGGTCAGCAGGTGGATCAGGGCATCCCGGTCCAGGTCCGAGTCCAGCCGGTAGGCCCTGGGGATCCCGGGCACCGCCGGGGCGTCGCGGAGAGCCGAGCGGAGTCGGTCCAGGATTGCTTCGCGTGCACTCATGACTGCTCTTCCTTGTCGGTGGCCTTGTCGGCGGCCGGGGCGGTGTGTCCGGTGGCCCACCAGCTGCGGAACGACTGCGCCGGCGGTGCCGGGATGTCGCGGCTCTGGGTCCAGCCGGCGGCGATGCCGGGCAGCTTGGTGATCTTCTTGTCCGGCCCGGCGGCCAGGCGTCCCAGGGGCAGGCCAGCTTCCAGCATGCCGAGCCGCTTGCCGGAGGACAGCGCCCAGGAGGCGGCCTTCATGCCGAGGTCCATCTGGCTGGGCAGCTTCTTCTTCCCGCGCTTGCTGTCCACGTCCACGCTGCGCAGATGCACCAGGATGTCCGGAATGTTGATTTTCACCGGGCAGGCGTCGTAGCAGGCTCCGCAGAGCGAGGAGGCGTACGGCAGCGAGTCGTTCTCCTCCGCCTGGATGCCGGTCATCAGCGGGGACAGGATGGCGCCGATCGGGCCCGGGTAGGTGGAGCCGTAGGCGTGGCCACCGGTCCGTTCGTACACCGGGCAGACATTCATGCAGGCGCTGCAGCGGATGCAGTGCAGGGCGGAGCGGCCCATCTCGTCGGCCAGGGCGGCGCTGCGTCCGTTGTCCAGCAACACCAGGTGCACATTCTGCGGCCCGTCTCCCTCGGTGACTCCGGTCCAGAGCGAGGTATACGGATTCATCCGCTCCCCGGTGGAGGACCGCGGCAGCAGCTGCATGAAGACCTCGAGGTCCTGCCAGGTGGGGAGCAGCTTTTCGACGCCCATGACGGTGATCAGGGTTTCCGGCAGCGTCAGGCACATCCGGCCGTTGCCTTCGGATTCGACGACGGCGAGGGTTCCGGAGTCGGCCAGGGCGAAGTTGGCGCCGGAAACGGCCACCTTGGCCGTGAGGAACTTCCGGCGCAGGTGCGCGCGGGCGGCCATGGCCAGCACCGCGGGGCTGTCCGTCAGGTCAGGGTCGGCGCCGGGCATCTCGCGCAGGAAGATGTCCCGGATCTCGGTGCGGTTCTTGTGGATGGCCGGGACCAGGATGTGGCTGGGCTTGTCGTGGTCGAGCTGGACAATCAGCTCGGCCAGGTCCGTTTCGAAGGCCGCGATCCCTTGCTCCTCGAGATACTCGTTAAGCCCGATCTCCTGGGTGGCCATGGACTTGACCTTGACCACCTCGGTCTCGCCGGTATCGCGGATCAGGCCGGCGACGATCCGGTTGGCTTCCTCGGCGTCCCGGGCCCAGTGGATCACTCCACCGCGGGCGGTGAAGTTCTCCTCAAACTGCACCAGGAGTTCGGGCAGCCGGGCCATCACGGATTCCTTGATGGCGGAGCCGGCGTCGCGCAGCTGCTCCCAGTCCGGAAGCTCGGAGACCACGGCGAGCCGCTTGTCCCGGATGGTGTGGGTGGCGTGGCCGAGGTTGGCCCGCAGCTGGGCGTTGCCCAGTTCCCGGCGGGCCGCCTTGGGAAAGGATTCCGCGGCGTGCAGGTTGCCCGAGCCGAAGACCGGCAGGGAGGGCATGCCCAGGAACGTGCTCATCGGGTGGCCTTTCCGGTGCTGACGCGGACTTCGCCGGTGACGGATGCCGGCGCTTCCTTGGTGCTGGCGAGGATTTCGGCGA
The DNA here is from genome assembly GCA_035704125.1 of Arthrobacter sp. Classification (GTDB taxonomy): domain Bacteria; phylum Actinomycetota; class Actinomycetes; order Actinomycetales; family Micrococcaceae; genus Arthrobacter. The sequence continues at coordinate 1,848 of DASSXE010000316.1, read as the reverse complement.
AATGCAGGGTGGTCACGTCGCTGCCTTGCCGGGACAGCCCGCCGCCGATGTGCATCAGGCAGGAGGCATCGCCGCCGGTGCACAGTTCGGCACCGGAGGACCGGACGTTGGCCGTCTTGTCCGCCAGCATCGCGGAGGAAACGTCCGCGTTCTTCATCGAGAAGGTGCCGCCGAAGCCGCAGCACTGATCCGCTTCCGGGAGCTCTGCCAGCTCGATGCCCTTGACGCTGCCCAGCAGCCGGGACTGCCGGTCGCCCAGGCGGAGCAGGCGCATCCCGTGGCAGCTGGGGTGGTACGTGACCCGGTGCGGAAAGTAGGAGCCCAGCTGGGCGCCGGCGTCGGTCACACCCAGGACGTCGACAAGCAGCTCGGACAGCTCGTAGGTCCGGGCGCCGACGGCGGCCGCGCGGGCTTCCAGCGCTGCGTCACCGCAGGAGCGGGCCACCATCGGGTGCTGGTGCTTGACCGAGGCGACGCAGGATCCGGAGGGTGCGACGGCGACGTCGTAATCCTCCGTGTCGAAGGCGTGCACGTGGTTGGCGACCACCGGGACGGCCTCCCTGAGGTACCCGCTGTTGACGTGCATCTGGCCGCAGCAGGCCTGCCCGGACGGGAACACGACCTCGTGGCCCAGCCGTTCGAGGATGCTGACCGTCGCCTGCGCAGTGCGCGGATACATCGCATCCACGATGCAGGTGGCAAACAAAGCGATTTTCATGGCGGCCTTCCGGGAAGCCTCGCGGTTATGTGGTCTGACCATAGTAAAGCACGTGATGGCCGCCACTTTCAACACCGGAATGAACGTGCCCCCGCTCACATTTCGGGTGAGATGTGCGCTACACTCGCATGGTCCGACCACAGTGGTCTGACCAAAGATCCGTCGTCTCTCAACGTAGAGGAACTTCCGTGGACCACTTCACCCCCAGCACCGACCCGGTGCTCAACAGCGTGGCCTGGTCGGCCATCGTCGGGCTGCTGCCGCTGCTCACCTTCTTCATCCTGCTGGCCGTCGTCAAGACCAAGGCCCACGTGGCCGGCGCCTTCGCCCTGCTGGTGGCCCTCGTCGTCGGCATCGCCGCCTTCCACATGCCCGCGGGCCTGGCCGTTCTGTCCGCCACCCAGGGCGGCGTTTTCGGCGCCTTCCCGGTGCTGTGGATCGTAGTGATGGCCGTCTGGCTCTACCAGGTGACCGTCCTCAGCGGCCGCTTCGAGGACCTGCGCCGCGTCTTCGACGTCATCGGCGGCGGCGACGTCCGGCTGCAGGCCGTCCTCGTGGCCTTCTGCTTCGGCGGCCTGCTGGAGGCCCTCGCCGGCTTCGGCGCCCCGGTCGCGATCACCGCCACCATGCTGCTCGCCCTGGGGTTGCCGCCGCTGCGCGCCGCCGCGGCGGTTCTGGTGGCCAACACGGCTCCGGTCGCGTTTGGCGCGATGGCCATTCCGATCACCACCGCCGCCGGCCTCACCGGCCTGCACGCCACCGACATCGGCGCGATCGTCGGCCGCCAGGCCCCGCTGCTGGCCACCTCCGTGCCGCTGATCCTGCTCTTCATCCTGGACGGCCGCCGCGGCCTGAAGGACTGCTGGCCGGCCGCGCTCGTGGTGGGCGGTTCCTTCGCCGTGGCCCAGTTCCTGTGCTCCAACTACTTCTCCTACGAACTCACCGACATCGTCGCCTCGCTGACCGGCCTGGGCGCCGCCGTGATCTTCTTCCGCTTCTGGAAGCCCAAGGGCGGCAGCGAGGCACGGGAACGCCTCCGCGTAGCCTCGGCCGCCCCCGCGGCCGGCGCGATCGTCGGAAACACTGGCGGAACCACCGGCACCGGGTTCCGCCGGACCGCCGTCGCCACC
>DASSXE010000196.1:0-2664 GCA_035704125.1 Arthrobacter sp. | reverse complement strand
AGGTTGCCCACCAGGGCGCACTCGGCGCACAGGGTGAGCCCGTAGCTGGCGTTTTCGACGTTGCAGCCGCTGACGATCCGGCCGTCCGCGGTGAGGGCTGCCGCCCCCACCGCGAACTTCGAATAGGGCGCGTAGGCGTTGCGCATGGCCGTGACGGCGGCGGCCTCCAGTGCCGCCCAGTCGACGTCGGCGGTGTTCGCCGCAGCGCCGCCGGCGGTGTCGGTCACGTCCGTCACCCCTTGACGTACGGTATGCCGTCGGCCGCCGGCGGCCTGGACCGTCCCACCAGCCCGGCGACGGCGATCACGGTCAGGGCGTAGGGCAGCATCGCCATGAACTGGCTGGGCACCGGCGAGCCGATGATGGTGATGATGCTCTGGAGGTTGTCGGCGAAGCCGAACAGCAGCGCGGCCAGGAACGCCCCGATGGGGTTCCAGCGGCCGAAGATCATGGCCGCGAGGGCGATGTAGCCGCGGCCGCCGGACATGTCCTTGCTGAATGCATCCACCGAGACCAGGGTGAAGAACGAGCCGCCGATGCCGGCGATCGCCCCGCCCATGAGGACGTTGGTGAAGCGGGTCCGGTTGACGTTGATGCCCACCGTGTCCGCCGCCTGCGGGTGTTCGCCGACGGCACGCACGCGCAGGCCCCACTTGGTGTGGAACAGGCCCACGTACACCACGATCACGGCGACGTACATCAGGTAGCCCACCAGCGACTGGTGGAACAGGATGGGTCCGATGATCGGGATGTCGGCCAGGAACGGGATATCCACCGCCTGCAGCCGGCCGGGCTTGTTCAGGTGCTCCGGATCGGCCGTGAGCAGGGTGGAGAACAGGAAGCTGGTGAGGCCGCTGATCAGGACGTTGAGCACCACGCCGACGATGATCTGGTTGACCAGGTATTTGATGCTCACCACGGCCAGGACCAGGGACACCAGGGCCCCGGCGACGGCGGCGGAGATGAGTCCCAGGTAGACGTTGCCGGTGACGGTGGCGACGACGGCGGCCGAGAAGGCGCCGAGCAGCAGCTGGCCCTCGATAGCGATGTTCACGACGCCGGCCCGCTCGCAGAGCACACCGGAGAGCGATCCGAAGACCAGCGGCACGGCCAGGGTCACCGCGCCGGCCATCAGGCCGCCGAGCGAGATGGACGGTTCCGGGTCGCGGCCGCCGGCGACGATCCAGATCATGAAGCCGACCAGGAAGACCACCGCGAAGATACCGCCGAGCCAGGCCGGGACCTTCCTCCGCTGAACGGTCAGGAGGCAGGCATATCCGGCCAGCGCCAGCAGCAGGACCGAGCAGACCCAGCCGAGCACCATCGAGGGTACGGTGATCTTTTCCACCCGGGCGACGCCCAGGGCGGCCAGGCCCAGGACGACGACGGCGGCGATGGTGGTCGCGGGAATCCAGCGGTCCACCGGGCCACCCTCGCGGCGCTGGCTGATCCACCGGTAGCCAACGTACGCGGCGGCCGCCAGGGCGACGGCCAGGGTGATCCAGGCCGCGGCGGAGGAGGCGTTGGGGTCCCGTGCCTCGGCGATCCGGAAGCCGGCGGATTTGGTGTTGGCCAGGAAGCCGAACAGGAAGGTGCCGAGGACCGCCAGCAGGCCGAGCCCGATGCCGGCCTTCCAGCTCACCAGTTCCGTGGTGGCCGCCGTGGCGCCGCTCCGGCCGTTGCCGGGGGCATTCGTGCCGCCTTTCCCGGTGCCGGGCTGGTTGCTGGCGGGAGATTGTGTCGTGGCGCTCATGCTGCCGCTCCGCTCTTCACGCCGCCGGTACGCGAACCGGCGGTCCCACTCGTGGTGGTCTTTTTCTTACGGGGGTTGAGTCCGAATATCGCACGGACCAGCGGCGGCGCCGCGATGAACAGCACGATCAGCGACTGGATGACCAGCACAATGTCGATCGGGGTCTGCGTCTGCGCCTGCATGGCCACGCCGCCGGCGCGGAAGGCACCGAACAGCAGGCCGGCGAAGAAGGTTCCCCACGGCGTCGAGCGGCCCAGCAGGGCCACCGTGATGGCGTCAAAGCCGATCGAGGCGGCGACACCGCCGGAGAGATACTTTTCGGTGCCGGACACCTGCATGATACCGGCCAGGCCGGCCAGCGCACCGGCGATCGCCATCACCAGGATGGTGCTGCGGGCGACGTTGATGCCGGCGGTGCGGGCGGCGCTGGGGTTCGCACCGACGGCCCGGAATTCGAAGCCGATCGTGGAGCGGTTCAGCAGCCACCAGACGAACACGGTGGCCACGATCGCGGCCAGGAAGCCGGCGTGCAGGCGGAACTGTGGTCCCAGCAGCTCCGGGAACAACGCGGTGGGGTCCAGGAACGGTGAGATCGGGTTGGTGGAACCCTTGCGCTGGAACGCCGGGGTGGTGAGCAGGAAGAGCAGCAGGAAGTTGGCGATGTAGTTGAGCATGATCGTCACGATCACCTCGTGCGCGCCGGTGCGGGCCTTCAGCAGGCCGACGACGCCGCCCCAGACCGCGCCGCCCACCAGGCCGGCGATGATGACCACCAGCAGGTGCAGTCCGATCGGCAGGTGCCAGGCGAAGCCTGCGTAGGCGCCGAAGAGCGCACCGAAGATGATCTGGCCCTGCGCGCCGATGTTGAACAGTCCGGCGCGGAACGCCAGGGCGACGCCGAGTCCGGCGCA
>DASSXE010000148.1:0-3513 GCA_035704125.1 Arthrobacter sp. | reverse complement strand
GCGACCTCGCGGAAACCGGCCCATTCTGCCCCGGCAGGGATCCCGTCGACGTGCTGTTCGAAGGGCTCGGCCCGGACCTCGAACTGTTCGGGCAGGATGAACAGCACGTACCGGGTGGCGTCCTGCGCCGCGTCGCCGCGGGGCGCGGAGGGCGCGCCGCTGCCGGGAAGCGCGGTTCCGAGGTACACGACGTGAACGGGGGCGAAGTCTGTTCCCTTCAGCCGTTCCGCCAGGGCCGCCGCGTCCAGGAAGACCAGGCCGTCGCCGCTGACCAAGGCCTGGCGCCGCGAAAGCACCATGGCCTGTACGCCGTCCGTGCCCAGCAGTTCCTCCAGCATGCCCGGTTTCATCCGGGCCGCGGACCCGCGGTCGATCAGCGCCGGTTGGACGGGGAGGACAGTTTCGCGCAGCAGATTAGCCGGCGGACTGGCGGCCGGCCGGGACGCCGCAGGCGCAGGCGCCGTGGAAGAGGACGCTGGTGGCTCCGCAAGACTCATGAGTCCACCGTACCGACCCCCGCTGACAATTGACATTTGCCCGCCCGGCGCCGCCGCCCCACCGCGTCGTCGTCGCGCCTTTTCGGGCCTAACTTTCAGACTCGCCGCGATGCATCGCCGTCTTGGGCGCGGCTCAATCTACCGTGGAAGCGTGAGAAGAAAACCAATCGAACTGGCAGCGGTAGCAACGGCGGCAGTCCCCGGACTGACCCCCACGGCCGTGAGCTCCGCGCCCGACGATCCGGCAGACTTCGATTCCGCCCTCCTCCTGGACTCGGAGGGCAAACGCTGGCGGGTCCGTTCGCCGCGGCACGCGGAGGCGAGCACCCGGCTGGAAACCGAGTTCCTGGTGCTGCGCGCCTTCACGCCCGCCATCCGCGCCGAGCTTCCCTTCCTGATGCCCACCGTGGCGGGCACCGTCCGGCAGGGCAGCCTCAGCACCTTCGTGTATTCCCACCTCGCGGGTGCCACCCGCTCCGTGGAAGAACTCAGCGGCGGCTCCCCCGCGCTGGCCTGGGAGGTCGGCGCCGCGCTGGCTGCCATCCACGACCTGCCCCACGCCCTGGTCAGCAACGCCGACCTGCCGAGCTACACGCCCAATGAGTTCCGCCAGCGCCGGCTGAACGAACTTGACCAGGCGGCGACCACCGGAAAGATTCCCCCGTTGCTGCTGCGGCGGTGGGAACACGCCCTCGAAGATGTTTCCCTGTGGCGCTTCAACCCCTGCGTGGTGCACGGCGACCTGCACGAGGACAACCTGTTGGTCGATGGCGACCGCGTCACCGCCGTGACCGGCTGGACCGACCTGCGGATCGGCGACCCGGCCGATGACATGGCCTGGCTGGTGGCGTCCAACGACCAGGACTTCGTCGACTCGGTGCTGGCGAAGTATTCCGCCTCCCGCCGGGACGCCCCGGACGCGCATCTGCTCCGCCGGGCCGCGCTCTCCGCGGAGTTCGCGCTGGCGCAGTACCTGGTCCGCGGCCTGGCCGCAGACGACCAGGACATGGTCCGCGAGGCGGAGTCGATGCTTGCCCTGCTGGCGGAAGACGTCGCTGCCCACGGCGGACAGCCGATCAGCGTCGAACCCCTGCCGGCGCCGGCAGAGGCGGCGGAACCCCACAATGCAGCTCAGCCTCAGAATGCCGGGCGGCCGGCGGTGACGGTTCAGCCGATCGGGTCCGATACGCCGGCGCCGGTCGCAGACCAGCCGACCGCGGACCAGCCGGCCGGGAGCAAGGCGGCCGCGGACCAGCTGGCCGGGAGCAAGGCCGTCCCGGCGGTGCACGTCACGCCGATACCCGCCGACGACGAGCATGACGCCCGGGACACCGACGACGGAGACGCTGACGGCGGCAAGGACGACGGCGGCAGTGACAGCAGTGCCGGCGGTCCCGCGCCTCGTCCCGACACCGAGGACACCTCCACCACGGCGCTGACCGTCGTCCCGCTGCACCGCCAGTAACGACGGCGGCTGGCCGGCGCCACGGGCTAACCCTCGGCGACGGCCAGGGCGGCGGCAACAATCCGTTCCAGCTCGGCCGCCGAGCCCAGGTCGTGCGGCCGCACCACCGCGTCGTCCGCCACGTAGTAGAACGCCGCCCGGACGTCCTCCAGGGGAACACCCTTGAGCCGCGACCATGCCAGCCGGTAGACGGCCAGCTGCACGGCCCTGGTCCTCAGCTGCGCGGCGCCGGGACGGCGTCCGGTCTTCCAGTCCACCAGGTCCCAGCCGCCGTCGGCATCGCGGAAGACCGCGTCGATCCGGCCACGGACCACCACCTCCCCGATCCTGGTCTCGACCGGAACCTCGACGTGCGCCGGCGCCCGGTGGGCCCATTCGGAGCGCCGGAAGGTCTCCACCATGGAGTCCAGCCCGTAGGCCTCGTCGATGTGGTCATCGGAGCCGGCAGCCTCCCCCAGGTCCAGCATGCCGGAGGTCCCGAAGTACTCCTCCACCCACGAGTGGAACGCCGTGCCCTTGCGGGCGGACATTCCGGGTTCGCGCGGAACCGGACGCCGGAGACGGGCCACCACGGCGGCTGAATCCTCGTCCAGGTCCACCAGGGTGGAGGCGGAGATGTGGCCCGGCAGATGCACCTCGTGCACCGCGCTCCGCCTGGAGCGACGGTCCAGCAGGGTGGCTGCCTCCTGGGCCCATCCGGCCGCCGGCCCGCGCAGCTGCCGGTGCGACGCCTGGACCCGGTCGCCCTCCGGCTGTTCGAGCCGGGCCAGCACGAGCGCTGCGGCCGCCTCCATGCCCGCACGCCGCCCCGGCAGCAGCCGCAGCCGGTTCCCGGTGCGCGGGTTCACGGGTCCTTCGAGGGGGTCGTACGGCCACAGGGCCAGCTCCAGTTCGGAGGTCAGGGGGCTGTCCTCCGGCAGCGAATCCTCGGCGACCGACAGGGGATGGACCTCTGCCATCCCGGTAGTGGTGAGGGTTTCCAATTCGGCCAGGAACGGAGACATCTCCGCCAGCCCGGCCCGGGATCCCACCCAGGCCGCACTGGAGACCCAGAGGACGTGCTTGGCACGGGTGTAGGCCACGTAGGCCAGGCGCCGTTCCTCCGCTTCACCGTGGGCCTGCACCGCCGATTTGAAGTCCTTCTCGGCATCCAGCCAGCCTTTCTGGTCCGGCTGGTCGAGGTCCCACTGCGGCAGGTCGGCGCGGTCACCGCGCAGCGGCCAGGGCAGCGCCGCAGAGCCGCTGCTCCAGCGGGAATCGCGGCTGCTGGGAAAGGCTCCGGCATTAAGGCCGGGCACGAAGACCACGTCCCATTCCAGTCCCTTGGAGGCATGCACCGTGAGCAGCTGCACCGCCTCGTGGTTGACCTCCGGAGCGGCGGCGTCCAGGCCGTTTTCCTCGGCGGCGGCCGCCTCCAGCCAGGCCAGGAACGCGAGGACGTCCACCCGCTGCGAGGTGTGCAGGAACCCGGCGGCGGCGTCCTGGAAGGCGTCCAGGTTGCGCCGTGCCTGGTGGATGCTGATGCCCGGCCGTGCCGCCACCTCAATATCC
>DASSXE010000119.1:0-2246 GCA_035704125.1 Arthrobacter sp. | reverse complement strand
CTTGCCCACAACAACCCGCGGCTGGGTGCCACCGCCTACCTCGTGGCCTTCGCCTATGCGGTGCTGCTGCTGATCTCGGTGCTGGTCCACGAACTCGCGCATGCCCTGACCGCCAGGCTCTACCGCTGGCCCACCAGCAAGATCGTCCTGAACCTCTGGGGCGGCCATACCCAGTTCGAGGACTTCACTGCTTCCCCGGGCAAGTCCGTGCTGGTCGCGATGGCCGGCCCTGTCGCGAACCTCGTCCTCGCCGGCGCCGGCTGGCTGGTGGTCGCCGGCGGCCAGTTGACGGGCGTGGCGGACACCCTGGCCAACATCTTCGTCTGGGCCAACCTGCTGATCGGTATCTTCAACGTGCTTCCGGGGCTGCCGCTGGACGGCGGCCGGCTGGTGGAATCCGCGGTCTGGAAGGCCACCGGCAACCACGAGAAGGGCACCGTCGCGGCCGGTTGGACCGGCCGGATCATCGTGATCGCCCTGGCGGTCTGGTTCGTGGTGCTGCCTCTGCTCAGCGGCAACCGGCCGGACACCTCCCTGTTGCTGATTACGGTCCTGGTCGGCAGTTTCCTCTGGCTGGGTGCCACCGCCTCCATCCAGCAGGCCCGCTACCGCAGCCGGCTGCCCCTGGTGGACGCGGCCGCCCTGGCCGAACCGGCCGTGGGTCTGCCGGCCACCGCCACCGTCGCGGACGTCCTCCGGTACTCGCCGGGCGGGGCTCCCGCCGTCGTCCTCTACGGCCCGGACGCCCGTCCCGCGGCCGTCGTCGACCACTCTTCCGCCGCCGAAGTGCCGGCGGGCCTGACCGCGGGGACGCCGGCCACCGCCGTCTCCTACCCGCTGGCCCCCGGCGCCTACGTCAAAGAGGCGGACCGCGGCGCGGAGCTGCTGACCTACCTGGCCCAGCTGGAAGGATCCGACTACGCGGTCATCGACGACGCCGGCAGGGTCACCGGCCTGCTGCGCCAGCTGACCGTCCTCAACACCCTGACCGGGAAGCAACAGCGCGGCCCGGGCCGGCCCGGGGCCCGCAACCAGGGCCAGAACCGGTAGAGTTACCTGCCGGTCGTGATTCTCCGGCCCACCCACGGGACGCCGCCGCATCCGCGGCCACCCAGCGTTACAGGAGCGAGGAACATCCCATGAGCAGCGACACTGCCGCCAACGCCACCCCCGAGAGGGAGAACCCCACCGGGGACAGCACCGCCGGGGACAGCGCAGCCCAGGGCGCCGCTTCTGCCGCCGCGCCGGTCGGAGCCAACCGGCGCCGCGGCCCGTTCCGCGAGGGGGAGCGGGTTCAGCTCACCGACGAACGCGGCCGGATGAACACCATCAGCCTCGAAGTTGGCGGCGCGTTCCACACCCACCGCGGCTTCCTCAACCACGACGAGATCATCGGTAAGCCGGACGGCTCGGTGGTGGTGAACAACGTGGGCCAGCAGTACCAGACGCTGCGCCCGCTGCTCTCCGACTTCGTCTTGTCCATGCCGCGCGGCGCGGCAGTGGTCTACCCCAAGGACGCCGGCCAGATCGTCACCATGGCGGACATTTTCCCCGGCGCCCGCGTCGTGGAGGCCGGCGTCGGCTCCGGCGCCCTGTCCATCTCGCTGCTGCGCGCGGTGGGGGACAACGGCTACCTGCACTCCTTCGAACGGCGTGAGGAATTCGCCGACATTGCGCGCGGCAACGTCGAGACGATTTTCGGCGGCCCGCACCCGGCCTGGCAGATCACCCTGGGCGACTTCCAGGAACAGGTCGTCCGGACCGAAGCCCCCGGCTCGGTGGACCGGGTGGTGCTGGACATGCTCGCGCCCTGGGAATGCCTCGACGCCGTCGCCACCGTCCTGGCGCCCGGCGGCGTCTGGATCAACTATGTCGCCACCGTGACGCAGCTGTCCCGCACCGCTGAAGCGATCCGCGCCGACGGCCGCTTCACCGAGCCGGATGCCTGGGAATCCATGGTCCGCGGCTGGCACCTCGAGGGCCTCGCCGTCCGCCCGGACCACCGGATGGTGGCCCACACCGGCTTCCTGCTGGTCACCCGGCGCCTGGCCGACGGCGTCACCGGCATCTCGGTGAAGCGCCGGCCGTCCAAGACCGAGTTCGACGCCGAGGACGTCAACGCCTGGACCCCGGGAGCCGTCGGCGAGCGGGCCGTGTCCGACAAGAAGCTGCGCCGGGCCGCGCGCGACGCGATCGCCGGGACCAACGTGGTGGACACTCCGGACGTCACGAACTAGTCCGTATTT
>DASSXE010000110.1:0-2854 GCA_035704125.1 Arthrobacter sp. | reverse complement strand
GAGGGTGTCCTGGACGCCCCCGGCCGCCGGGTGGACGCCGCCTACGGCATGCACGTGTTTTCCGCCCTGGAGCCGCACGGTACGTTCTGCACCAAACCCGGCGTCATGCTCAGCTCCTCCGACGGGCTGACGGTCACGGTGCTGGGCGCCGGCGGCCACGGCTCGGCCCCGCACGCCGCCAAGGACCCGGTCACCGTGGCCGCCGAAATGGTCACCGCGCTGCAGGTGATGGTCACCCGCCAGTTCAACATGTTCGACCCGGTGGTTCTCTCGGTCGGCGTCCTCCAGGCCGGCACCAAGCGGAACATCATCCCCGAATCCGCCCGGATCGAGGCGACCGTGCGGACCTTCTCCGAGGCATCCCGGCAGAAGATGATGGACGCCGTGCCGCGCCTGCTGCGGGGCATCGCGTCCGCCCATGGGGTTGACGTTGACGTCAATTACCAGCAGGAATATCCGCTCACCATCACCGATGAGGACGAGACGCGGACCGCGGAAAACGTCATCGAAAACCTCTTCGGCGACGGCCGGCTGGCCCGCTGGGCCACACCGCTGAGCGGCTCCGAGGACTTCTCCCGGGTCCTCGCCGAGGTCCCCGGCACCTTCATCGGCCTCAGCGCCGTCCCCCGGGATGCCGACCACGCGACGTCGGCGTTCAACCACTCCCCGTACGCCACGTTCGACGACGGGGTGCTGGCCGACGGCGCCGCCCTCTACGCGGAACTCGCCACCTGCCGGCTCGCCGCGCTTTCAACAGCCGCCCTGTCAGCCGCCGCCCCTTCCACCGCCCGCTCTGCCCTTTCCTAGCCAACACCACCGGAGAATCCCATGACTGCAACCGTGTCCCAGCCAACGGCACCGAGGACATCCACCCGCAAGACCCTCATCGGCACCGGCATCGGCAACGCCGTCGAATGGTACGACTGGGCCATTTACGCCACTTTTACGCCGTTCATCGCCAGCCAGCTCTTCAGCAAGGCAGACCCCGCTTCGGCGGTGCTCTCCACCCTGGCGATCTTCGCCGTCGGCTTCGTCGCCCGGCCCTTCGGCGGCTTCCTGTTCGGCTGGATCGGTGACCGGATCGGCCGGAAAGCCTCGATGACCCTGGCCGTGGGGCTGGCGTCCGTGGGCAGCCTGATGATCGGCATCGCCCCGACCTTCGCCGCGGTAGGGGCCTGGGCGTCCTTCATGCTGCTGGTCGCGCGGCTGGTCCAGGGCCTGGCGCACGGCGGCGAGCTGCCCTCCTCGCAGACCTACCTCTCCGAGATGGCGCCCAAGGAACACCGCGGCTTCTGGGCCACCCTGATCTACACCTCCGGCACCGTGGGCATCCTCTTCGGGACGCTGCTGGGCGCGGTCCTTAACATGGTCCTCTCCACCGAGGTAATGAACGCCTGGGGCTGGCGTGTGCCGTTCCTGATCGGCGCCGCGATGGGCCTGTACGCGCTGATCATGCGGTCCCGGCTGCACGAAACCGACGTCTTCGCCGGCGAGGCGCTGGCCCAGAAGAAGGCACCGATCTGGCCGCAAATCGTCCGGCACCGCAAGCAGGCCCTCCAGGTCATCGGCCTGACCGTGGGCCTGACGGTGATCTACTACATCTGGGGCGTCGTCGCCCCCAGCTACGCCACCACCGCGCTGAAGATCGACCGCGGCGAGGCCCTGTGGGCCGGCGTCATCGGCAACATCGTCTTCATCGCCGCGCTGCCCTTCTGGGGCAAGCTCGCGGACCGGATCGGCCGCAAGAAGGTGCTCTGGTCCGGTGCGATCGGCGCGGGCCTGCTGCACTTCCCGATGACCGCCCTGCTGAAGGACTCGGCGTGGCAGCTGGCCGTCAGCATGTCGGTGATGCTGATCTTCATCGCTGCGAGCGCCGCGATCGTCCCGGCCGTCTACGCCGAGCTGTTCCCCACCAGCATCCGCACTGTCGGCGTCGGCGTGCCGTACTCCATCTGTGTGGCGCTCTTCGGCGGCACCGCCCCGTACCTGCAGCAGTGGCTGGGCACCAGCATGCAGATGCCGCAGCTGTTCAACGTCTACGCCGTCGTGCTCCTGGCCGTCTCCGCCGCCTTCGTCTTCACGATCCCGGAGACCAAGGGCAAGGACCTCACCCTCTAACCCGGCCTGCGCAGCCCAACTGACTCGCAGTTGAGGCCGTTTTGAGCTCTCATAACGGCCCCAACTGCGAGTCAGCCGGGTTAACCGATGACGCGGGCCCGGCCGGCCCGGAAACCGAAAATGCCGGCAAGGACGCCGATCACCAGGAAGAACACCCCGGCGGCGGCGAAAGACCCCGTGGCCTGGTGCAGCTGGCCCACCAGCAGGGTGCCCGCCGACCCGACACCGTAGCCCACCCCCTGCATCATGCCGGAGAGGTGCGCCGCGGTGTGGCCGTCCCGGGTGCGCAGCATGATCATGGTCAGCGCCACCGCCGTCAGGCTGCCCTGGCCCAGGCCCAGCAGGCCGGTCCACACCCAGACCAGGTCCAGCGGGCCGAAGATGCTCAGGGCGAACCCGCCGCCGGTCATCAGGGCCACCAGGGTGTTGATGACCCGCTGGTCGCGGAGCCGGGCGGCCAGGGCCGGGGCGAACAGCGAGCCGAGCATCTGCAGCAGGATCGAGACGGACACCATCAGCCCCGCCGTGCCGCCGTCCACGCCGCGGGAGCGCAGGATCGGCGCCAGCCAGGCGAAGACGCTGAAGGACATCATTGCCTGCAGCACCATGAAAATGGTCACCTGCCAGGCCACGGCGGAACGCCACACGTTGACGCCGCCCCCGGACGCCCGCGGCCGGCCGTGATGCTGCCGCAGCGCAACGGGCAGGAACAGCAGGACGACGACGGCGGCGGGCA
>DASSXE010000330.1:0-6042 GCA_035704125.1 Arthrobacter sp. | reverse complement strand
CGGGGCCTGGACACCTTTGCCAGCACCAACCTGGACTTCATCCTGCGCAGCAAAGGCATCACCACCATTGCCCTGGGCGGGTTCCTGACCAACTGTTGTGTCGAATCGACCATGCGCAGCGGCTACGAGAACGGCTACCAGGTGGTGACGCTGAGCGACTGTGTCGCGGCGACGTCCGTCGAGGAACACGACAACGCGATCGCCTACGACTATCCGATGTTTTCCACCCCGATGACGGCCGAGGAATTCACCAGCCGGCTGTCCTGAGCTTGGGGCCAAACGCAAAACCCCGCCGTTTCGCTGAAACGGCGGGGTTTTTGCTGGTGCCCTCGATTGGAATCGAACCAACGACCTTCTGCTCCGGAGGCAGACGCTCTATCCCCTGAGCTACGAGGGCAATCAGGGATCCTGCCGTTACCGGCGGGACGTCCTAGAGCTTAGCAGGAAGGTAGGCCCCAACGGAAAACCGGCCGCCCGGGATGGTCGGGGGTGCGCCTGGACGGACATGCGGGCCGCGGAATTCCGCGCTGATGCGGGCCGCCGGTAGGCTTGAACCGTGACCCCAGAAGAACTTTCCCTCGCCATATCCGCCTGCCTGACGGACGCCGTCGCCGCCGGTGAGATCGCCCTCGCCGGCTCCGACATTCCGGAGGCGGTCCGCGTCGAGCGGCCCAAGAACAGGGAGCACGGGGACTGGGCCACCAACATCGCCCTGCAGCTGGCGAAGCCGGCGGGCACCAACCCGAGGCAACTGGCCGGCCTGCTCAGCGCACGGCTGGCCGGCATCGCGGGGGTCGCAGCGGTCGACATCGCGGGCCCGGGCTTCCTGAACATCACCGTCGATGCCGCGGCAGCCGGCGCGCTCGCCAAGGCTATCGTCGAGGCCGGTCCGGCCTACGGGACCAACACCGCGCTCGCAGGCCGCACCGTCAACATGGAATTCGTCTCCGCCAACCCCACCGGGCCGCTGCACATCGGCCACACCCGCTGGGCCGCCTTGGGCGATTCGATCGCCCGGGTGCTCCGGGCCTCCGGTGCGGACGTCACCGCGGAGTACTACATCAACGACGCCGGCTCACAGATGGACGTTTTTGCCCACTCCGTGCTGTCCCGGCTGCACGGCCGCGGGGTGCCGGAGGGCGGCTACCCCGGCGAGTACATCGCCGATCTCGGCCACGAGGTCCTCACGCAGCACCCCGGCATCCGGGAACTGACCGACGTCGCGGCGCTGCCGGTGATCCGCGGCGCTGCCTATAGGGCGCAGCTGCACGACATCAAGCAGACCCTCGCGGAGTTCGGCGTCGAATTCGACGTGTTCTTCTCCGAACAGGAGCTGCACGACGCCGGGGCGATCGCAGACGCCGTCGCCCGGCTCCGGGAACAGGGCCACGTCTACGACGACGGCGGCGCGGTCTGGCTGCGGACCACCGACTTCGGCGACGACAAGGACCGGGTGATGATCCGCGCGAACGGCGAGCCGACCTACTTCGCCGCCGACGCCGCGTACTACCTGTCCAAGAAGGACCGCGGCTTCACCGAAAAGATCTACCTGCTCGGCGCGGACCACCACGGCTACATCAACCGGCTCAAGGCCATCGCCGCCGCCGCCGGGGACGACCCCGAAGTCAACATCGAGGTGCTGATCGGCCAGCTCGTCTCGGTCAACGGCGCCAAGCTGTCAAAGCGGGCCGGCAACATCATCGAGCTCAAGGACCTGATCTCCTGGCTGGGCAAGGATGCCGTGCGTTACTCGCTGGCGCGGTTCCCGGCCGATTCCCCGCTGACCCTGGACCCCGAACTGCTCAAGAAGCACAGCAACGAAAACCCGGTCTTCTACGTCCAGTACGCCCACGCCCGGTCCCGCGGCGCGGCCCGGAACGCCGTCGCCGCCGGCGTCGAGCGGACCGTGGACGGCGCGGACCGCTTCGATGCCGCACTGCTGGACCACGCCACCGAAAACGAGCTGCTCTCGCACCTGGGCAGCTACCCCTCGATCGTCGCCAAGGCCGCGGAACTGCGCGAACCGCACCGCGTCGCACGGCACCTCGAGGTCATCGCGGGCGCCTACCACCGCTGGTATGACGCCTGCCGGGTGGCGCCGCTCGGCGAGGAAGAAATCACCGATCTCAACCGCACCCGGCTGTGGCTCAACGACGCCACCAGCCAGGTGCTCGCCAACGGACTGGACCTGCTGGGCGTTTCGGCGCCGGAACGGATGTGAACGCCATGACCGCGAACCCGACCACCGGCGGCACCGCCTCCCCGCTCGCCCCGGACTGGCTGGCCGTCCCGGACGACCTCAACGCCCTGCACGAACCGATGTGGGCGGCCGGCGTCGCACGCGACGACGACGGCGAACTCGCCATCGACGGCGTCACCGTCAGCGAGCTGCAGCGCCAGTTCGGCACGCCCCTGTTCGTGATGAGCGAGAACGACTTCCGGGCCCGGGCGCGCGCCTTCCAGGGCGCCTTCAACGAGGCCTTCGCGGACATCTGCGGGGGAGTGGACGTCTACTACGCCGGCAAATCCTTTTTGTGTACCGCCGTCGTCCGCTGGGTCGAGGAAGAGGGCCTGCGGCTGGATACGGCGTCCGGCGGCGAGCTGGCCGTCGCGGCCCGCGCCGGCATCCCCGGGGCGGCCGTGGCACTGCACGGCAACAACAAGTCCGATGGCGAGATTCACCGGGCCCTGGACATGAAACTGGGCCGGATTGTCGTGGACAGCCTGGTCGAGCTGGAACGCGTCGCCGCGATCGCGGCGAACCGCGGCGAAACGGCGAAGGTGATGCTCCGGCTCACCCCCGGAGTGCACGCGCACACGCACGAATTCATCGCCACTGCGCACGAGGACCAGAAGTTCGGGCTCTCCATGGCAGGGGATTCGACCGGGCAGGCCGGGCTCTCCGCCGCCGAGGAAGCCGTGGCGGCCGCGGCCGGCCATGACAGCATCGAACTCCTCGGGCTGCACTGCCACATCGGCTCGCAGATCTTCGAGCCCGACGGCTTCGCCGTGGCCGCGGAAAAGCTGCTGGACTTCCTGGCCGTGATGCGAACCAAGTACTCGGTTGAGCTCCCCGAGCTGGACCTCGGCGGCGGCTATGGCATCGCCTACACGCCGGTGGACACCCCCCGCCCGCCGGCCGAGATTGCCCAGGCGATGGCCGCCGTCGTCCGCGCCAAGGTGGCCGAGCTCGGCATCACCGCACCCCGGATCTCGATCGAGCCGGGCCGCGCGATCGTCGGTCCCAGCACGTTCACGCTCTACGAAGTGGGAACCCTCAAGACCGTGCGGGTGGATGCTCCGGAAAACGCGGCGGAAAACGTTACGTACCCGCGCCGCTATGTGTCGGTGGACGGCGGCATGAGCGATAACGCCCGGCCGGTGCTGTACGACGCGGATTATTCGGCCGTTCTGGCCTCCCGCGCCTCCCAGGCCGCTCCGCAGCTGTCCCGCGTGGTGGGCAAACATTGCGAGAGCGGCGACATAGTTGTTAGAGATGTATATCTGCCCGAGGACGTGGCAGCCGGTGATCTGCTCGCTGTACCGGGGACCGGCGCCTACTGCTGGGTCCTCTCGAGCAACTACAACTATCTGGCCCGGCCGGGCGTTGTCGCGGTCCGCGACGGATCGGCCCGGCTCATTGTCCGCGGGGAAACCGAACAAGATCTGCTGAACCGCGACATGGGAGTCTGAATGACGGAAGTGCGAACCTTGAAAGTGGCCCTGCTGGGCTGTGGCAACGTCGGGGCCCAGGTTGCGCGGATTCTCATGGACGACGCCGGGACCCTGGCCTCCCGCACCGGAGCCCGCCTCGAGCTGAGCGGCATCGCCGTACGCAACCTTGATGCACGACGCGACGTCGAGCTGCCGCACGAGCTCTTCACCACCGAGGCCGAGGCCCTGGTCAAGGACGCGGACCTGGTGATCGAGCTGATGGGCGGCATTGAGCCGGCGCGCAGCCTGATCCTCACCGCCATCCGGCACGGCGCTTCCGTGGTGACCGGCAACAAGGCGTTGCTGGCCCAGGATGGCCCGACCCTTTACGAGGAAGCCGACAAGGCCGGCGTGCAGCTCTCCTACGAGGCCGCCGTCGCCGGGGCCATCCCCATCCTGCGTCCCATCCGGGACAGCCTCGCCGGCGACCGGATCACCCGGGTGCTGGGCATCGTCAACGGCACCACCAACTTCATCCTGGACCAGATGGACACCACCGGCGCGCAGTTCGCCGATGCCCTGGCCGAGGCGCAGCGGCTCGGGTACGCGGAGGCGGACCCCACCGCCGACGTCGAGGGCCTCGACGCCGCCGCGAAGGCTGCGATCCTCGCTTCGCTGTCCTTCCACACCCGTTTCGCGCTTGAGGACGTCTACTGCGAGGGCATCACGGCCGTGACGGCGGCGGACATCGCCGCCGCAAAGGACGCCGGCTTTGTCATCAAGCTGCTGGCGATCGCCGAGAAGCTCACCGATGCCGAGGGCAAGGAAGGCGTGTCCGTGCGCGTGCACCCCACGCTGCTGCCCCGCGAGCACCCCCTGGCCGCCGTTCACGGCGCCTTCAACGCGGTGTTCATCGAGGCGGAGAATGCCGGCGAGCTGATGTTTTACGGACAGGGAGCCGGCGGCACGCCGACGGCTTCGGCCGTGCTCGGCGACCTGGTGTCGGCTGCCCGGCGGATCGTCCTGGGCGGACCCGGCCGGACCGAGACCACCACCGGCCATGTGCCCGCGCTGCCCATCGCCGCGGCCATCACGAGCTACTACATCGGCCTTGACGTCGCGGACCAGCCGGGCGTCCTGGCGCGGATCGCGAAGCTCTTCGCCGAACACGGGGTGTCGATCGAGATCATGCGGCAGACGGTGCACCGCGATGCGTCCGTGCCGTCCGGCTCGGCCGAACTGCGTATCGTCACGCACCGGGCGAGTGAAGCTGCGCTGGCAGCAACCGTCCAGGCCGTCAAGAGCCTGGACGTCATCAATTCCGTCACATCCGTACTGCGGGTAGAAGGGGTCTAAGTGGCTCACCAATGGCGCGGAGTCATCCGCGAATACGCTGAACGCCTGCCGGTCACCGAGGCCACCAAGGTCATCACCCTGGGCGAGGGCGGCACCCCGCTGGTCCACGCGCAGAAGCTTTCCGCACTTACCGGCTGCACCGTCTACCTGAAGGTCGAAGGGATGAACCCCACCGGCTCATTCAAGGACCGCGGCATGACCATGGCCATGACCGCCGCCGTAGCCTCCGGCGCCAAGGCCGTCGTGTGCGCTTCCACCGGCAACACCTCCGCCTCCGCCGCGGCCTACGCCACCTCGGCGGGGCTGCAGTGCGCAGTGCTGGTGCCGGAGGGCAAGATTTCCATGGGCAAACTCAGCCAGGCGATCGCCCACGGCGCCACGCTGCTTCAGGTCGACGGCAACTTCGACGACTGCCTCGACATCGCCCGGAAACTGGGGGAGTCCTACCCGGTGTTCCTGGTCAACTCGGTCAACCCGGCCCGGATCGAAGGCCAGAAGACCGGCGCGTTCGAGGTTGTCGACGCCCTCGGCGACGCACCGGACATCCACGTCCTTCCGGTCGGCAACGCCGGCAACATCAGCGCCTACTGGAAGGGCTACAAGGAGTATGCGGCGCCGTTCGAATCCGCGACGGCCGGCACCCTGGCCGCCGTCGCCACGAAGACTCCGGTGATGTGGGGCTTCCAGGCCGCCGGTGCCGCACCGTTCGTCGCCGGACACCCCATCACCGAGCCGGACACCATCGCCACCGCCATCCGGATCGGCAACCCGGCGTCGTGGGATACCGCCGTGGCGGCCCGCGATGAATCCGGCGGCGTGATCGAGGCCGTCACCGACGAGGAAATCCTCTCCGCCCACCGGTGGCTCTCCGCCCGCGAGGGCGTGTTCGTGGAGCCCGGCTCCGCCGCCGGCGTCGCCGGCCTGATCAAGAAGCACGAGGCCGGCCAGGTGCCCGCCGGCAAGACCATCGTCATCACCGTCACCGGGCACGGCCTGAAGGATCCGCAGTGGGCCCTGCGCACCGAAGACGGC